>VFKS01000054.1 GCA_009885425.1 Novosphingobium sp. | reverse complement strand
GTGCCGATGTCGCAGCCCCGCTGCGCGCTGCTCAGGCTGCCAAGGCACCGCAGGGCGGTGATGATGAATTCCGCCGCCTGTTCAATGGCTGGAAGCAGATGGATAGCGGGCAGCTGGCGATTGCGCCTGCCACCAGCCCATCGTCTGGCTTGGTCACCACCGCTTCGGGTTCGGGCCTTGCCAATCCGACTTTTGCTCCCACCAAGGTTTCGATCCCCTCGCGCAATCCGCTGGATGGTGCTGCGATGACTTCGGGCTTCGGGATGCGCACCCACCCGGTTCTGGGTGGCCGCCGCGGCCACAAGGGCATCGATCTGGCGATGCCGACCGGCACTCCGGTCTATGCCACCGCCGATGGCGTGATCAGCAAGGCGGACTGGTTTTCCAGCTACGGCATGTACATTTCGATCGAACATGGCGGTAAGATCCAGACCCGTTACGGCCACCTGTCGCGGCTTAGCGTCGCTTCGGGCCAGTCGGTCAAGAAGGGCGATCTGATCGGCTATGTCGGTTCGACCGGCCGTTCGACTGGTCCGCACCTGCACTATGAAGTGCGGATCGCTGGCATGGCGGTCAATCCGGTTCCCTATATGAACGGCAACAGCCGGGTCCTGCCCGGGACCACCGAAACCGCCATGGGCGGCGGTGACGAAGGCGAATAAGCGAATACCATCCGGATCCGGGCGATAGAGCCGGGCCGGGAGCAGCTTCTGGGAGGATGCTGGGAACAAGGCGGCTTAGGCCGCCTTTTTCTTTGCCCGGACGATTCCCCTGCATTGAAGCTTGCGCCATTTAATCGAGCGGTTAAACTCGTCAGCAAGCGGCCCAGACCGCCTAGGAGAGTCAATCATCATGCACCCCTCGATCCACGCCAAGACCCAGCCTGACCGGGCCGCCATCATCATGGCCGGAAGCGGCGAAACGATTACCTTTGCCGAGCTGGACAAGCGTTCCAACCAGGTCGCGCAATTGCTGCGCGCACGCGGGGTCAAGATCGGTGACACGGTGGCGCTGTGCATGGAAAACCACCCGTGGTTCTTGTGCCTGACCTGGGGGTTCCAGCGCGCGGGCTTGCACTATGTCGGCATATCGAGCCGCCTGACTCCGCCCGAAATTGCCTATATTCTTGAGGATAGCGGGGCCAAGCTGCTGTTTGGTTCGGCCCACCTCGCGCTGACGCTGGACGAGGTGGCCAAGCTCTCGCCCGCGGTTGAACAGTTGCGGTTCGATACGCCGGGGCCGCTTTCGGCCGAAAATGCCCTCGCCGCAATGCCCGCCACCCCGATCGTCGATGAGCGGGCCGGGGTCGATATGCTCTATTCCAGCGGTACCACCGGCCAGCCCAAAGGCGTCAAGCTCCCGCTGCCTGAAGATCCTGCAATCGATCAGGCCAATGCCCTGGTTGGCCTCACCATGATGGCCTTCGGGATCAAGCCGGATTCGGTCTATCTTTCGCCCGCCCCGCTCTATCACGCTGCGCCGCTGCGCTGGTCGATGACCATCCAGAAGCTGGGCGGCACCGTGGTGGTGATGGAGAAGTTCGATCCCGAACTGGCGCTGGCCGCGATCGAGAAATACCAGATCACCGACAGCCAGTTCGTGCCGACCCATTTCGTGCGGATGCTGAAACTGCCTGAAGAAGTCCGCCGCAAATACGATGTCTCGAGCCTCAAATGCGCGATCCACGCTGCCGCGCCGTGCCCGGTGCCGGTCAAGCGGGCGATGATCGAATGGTGGGGGCCGGTGCTGTACGAATACTACGCCGGAACCGAGGGCAACGGGTTTACTTTCGTGACCAGCCCGGAATGGCTTGAGCGTCCCGGCACGGTTGGCCGCGCCTTGACCGGAATTGTCAGGGTCTGTGATGAAAGCGGCGATGAAGTGCCGCGCGGCACCGAGGGCCAGATCTTTTTCGAACCGACCGAAGGGATGGTCGCGTTTGAATACCACAACGATCCCGGCAAGACCGCCGATGCGAAGAACAAGCACGGCTGGTCCAGCCTGGGCGACGTTGGGTACGAGGATGAGGACGGCTATGTCTACCTGACCGACCGCAAGAGCTTCATGATCATTTCGGGCGGGGTCAATATCTACCCGCAGGAGATCGAAAACCTGCTGGTGACCCATCCCAAAGTGGCTGATGCCGCGGTCATCGGCGCGCCCGATCCCGATTTTGGCGAGAGGGTGGTGGCGGTGGTCCAGCCGCTCGACATGGCCGATGCTGGCCCGGAACTGGCCGATGAGCTGATCGCTTACCTTGCCCCGCAATTGAGCCGGGTAAAGATGCCGCGCCAGATCGATTTCCGCGCCGAACTGCCGCGCGAACTGACCGGCAAACTCTACAAGCGCCATCTGCGCGATGAGTACAAGGCGGCCTATGAAGCCGCCCAGCCGAAAGCCTGAAGCCATGAACGCACCCATCGTCAGCCCGATTGCTGCCACCCCGCAGCAGGCCATCGCCGTGCTCGATCCAAACAACTATGCCGCCTGGGATCCGTTGCTCGACCTGTTCGACGAACTGCGCAGCGCTAGCCCGGTTACGCTGGTTGAAAGCCCGACTGGCGATCACGACCCGTTCTGGCTGGTCACCGGCTATGACGAAGTGATGCGGATCAGCAAGGACAACGCCGGCTTCCTCAACGCCCCGCGCGCGACCGTGTTCACCAACAAGATGGGCGAGGCGTTTGCCCGCCAGATCACCGCCGCGCAGGGTGACGAAAGCCCCAATCTGGTCAGTTCGCTGGTCGCGCTCGATGCGCCCAAACACCCGAAACTGCGGCGGCTGACGCAGGATTGGTTCATGCCCAAGAACCTGCGCACGATCGAAGCCGATATCCGCGCGCTGGCCGCCAAGACAGCCGACCGGCTGATCGCTGCGGCGCAGGAAAGCGGCGGCGCGGTCGATTTTGTACCGGTGGTTTCAGCGCCCTATCCGCTCCACGTGGTGATGCAGATCCTGGGCGTGCCCGAGGAAGACGAACCGCGGATGCTGTTCCTGACCCAGCAAATGTTCGGTGGGCAGGACGAAGACCTCAACAAGAGCGGCTTGGCCAACCTTTCACCCGATCAGATTTTCCAGATCGTGCAAGGCGCGGTCGCCGATTTCGAGGCCTATTTCGAGGGGCTGGCGGCGCAACGCCGGGCCAATCCGACGAGTGACGTCGCGACGATCCTGGCCAAAGCCGAAATTGACGGCGCGCCGATCTCGGCACGCGACCGGGCCGGGTACTATATCATCATTGCCGCGGCTGGGCACGATACCACCAGCGCCAGCACGGCCGGCGCAATGCTGGCCTTGGCCAAAGACCCCGCGCAATTCGCCCGGGTCAAGGCCGATCGCAGCCTGGTTCCGGGCATTGTCGAAGAGGCGATCCGCTGGACCACCCCGGTTCAACACTTCATGCGGACCGCCGCGGCCGATTGCGAAGTCGGCGGAGTGCCGATCAAGGCCGGTGAATGGCTGATGCTGAACTATGTCGCCGCCAACCACGATCCGGCACAGTTCCCCGATCCGCGCCGGTTCGACGCCAGCCGCGAAGCCAACCGCCACGCCGCCTTTGGCGCAGGCGCGCATCAGTGCCTGGGGCTGCACCTCGCGCGGCTCGAAATGCGGCTGCTGTTCGAAGCCCTGCTCGACCGGGTCGACAGTGTCGAATTGGCTGGCGAACCCAAGCGCGCCAAGAGCACATTTGTCGGCGGGCTCAAGACGCTACCCTTGCGGGTCACTGCCAGCTAGAGCCTGTCGCAGTAAGGTGCTTCCACCTTACTGCGACAGGCTCTAGGGCTGAGCCCTATGCACATTGACACATTCGATAGCGCCGCGTTTCTGCGGGACCATTGGCAAAAGCAGCCCGCGCTGATCCGTGGAGCCTGGACGAACTGGGTCAATCCGCTCACGCCGGACGAGTTGGCGGGGCTCGCCTGCGAGGATGAGGTTGAGGCTCGCCTCATCACGCTTGATGCCAACCGCATCGCCGCCGAGCAGGGCCCATTCGCCGAGACGCGCCTTGCCAAGTTGGACAAGACGCCGTGGACATTGCTGGTCCAGGCGGTTGATCAGCACGTGCCCGAAGTCGCCGCGCTACTGAATGCGTTCCGGTTCGTGCCCAACTGGCGGATCGATGACGTGATGGTCAGCATAGCCAGCGACGGCGGCGGGGTCGGGCCGCATTTCGATCAGTACGACGTGTTCCTGATCCAGGGGCTGGGGCGCCGCCGCTGGCAAGTCGGCGCGCGCTGCGATGACGCCACCGCGCTGCTACCGCACGACGATCTGCGCCTGCTTGCGGACTTCAAAGCTACCGAGGAATGGGTGCTGGAACCGGGCGATATGCTCTATGTCCCGCCCGGCTTTGCGCACAATGGCGTCGCGGTTGGCGATGATTGCATGACCTATTCGATCGGCTTTCGCGCGCCATCACGCAGCGAACTGATTGCCGGATGGTGCGATGAAGTGCTGGCGGGCCTTGATGACGATGATCGCTACGCCGACCCAGACCTATCCGCGCAGGCCAATCCGGGCGAGATTTCAGCCGCGGCATTGGCAAGGCTGCAGGCCATGGTCATCGAGAAACTGGGCGATCGCGCCGCGTTCACCCGCTGGTTCGGCGCGGATTCGTCAACCCGCAAGTATCCCGAAATCGATTGGGCCCCGGACGAACCGCTGGGGCTGGACGAACTTCGAGCAGCGCTGATCAACGGCGGCGTGCTGCAGCGCAACCCGGCGAGCCGGTTCTCGTTCGTGCGCGGCGCGGCGGGAACGGTGCTGCTGTTTGTCGATGGGGAGTGCCACGAATGCACCGACGAAATCGGCGTTTTTGCCGAGCTGATTTGCGCAAGCGACCGGGTTGAAGTCGGGGCGGACCTAGCGAGCTCAGAAGCCGCGATGACGATGATCACGACCCTGTTCAACCAGGGCTGTCTCGCCTTTTAGGCAGCAATCCGGTCCGGCAGATCGAGCGCCGGGCGCGCTGCGGGTCCAGCGTTCATCTGCACGATGCACTCGGCAGTGGCCTCAATCGGCGCTTCACCCCAACCGGTGGGGATTCCGGGGATGCTGGCGAGCCAGCCGATCCAGTCGAATTTGGCAGGTGCGTTTTCCATGAGCGCGAAAATGCCATTGCGATGTTTCAGCCGTGTGACGGGATTTCCGAAACACGCCACTCGCCCGGTGCCAGCCCGGCCAGCGTCCAATCGCCCACCGACCAACGCACCAGCCGCAAGCACGGCAGGCCGACCGCGGCGCACATCCGGCGGACCTGCCGGTTGCGGCCTTCGCTGATGGTCAGCCGCAGCCAGCCATCGGGCACCGTCTTGCGAAACCGTACCGGCGGATCGCGCGGCCACAAATCGGGGGCTTCGATCGCCTCGGCCAGCGCCGGCCGGGTCAACCCGTCACCCAGCCGTACACCGGACCGCAATTGCGCCAGTGTCGCATCGTCCGCCACGCCTTCAACCTGGACCAGATAGGTCTTGGGCAGCTTGTATTTTGGATCGGCAATCCGGGCCTGCAAGCGCCCATCATCGGTCAGCAGCATCAGCCCCTCGCTGTCCCGATCTAACCGCCCGGCGGGATACACGCCGGGCAGCTTGATGAAGTCCGACAGCGTCGCGCGCGGCGATCCAGTAGTCCCCGCGTCGGTGAACTGCGAAAGCACATTCATCGGTTTGTTGAACAGGATAAGCGTCATTGGCCGGGCTTAATCGAGCCAAGGCTGGCGCGAAAGCGATGAATCAAGCCATGCGACAAACCAGGGCTTCACTCTGGCCGGGCAGCTGCCTATGTTCGGCCCGAAACGAGAGGATTTTTGGCCATCATGCGCAAGATCACCACCAGCTTTGCCGCTATCGGAATTGCTCTGATGCTGGCCGGCGTCAGCCCTGCGGCACATGCGCCGGCCCAGCCTGCGCCCGCAGCCATCAACGAGGATGCCCGGTTGACCGCCTTTCTGGATGGCGAATTCGCCGAATTGCTAAAACGGCAACCACAGCTTGGCACCCGGCTTGGCCTGAAAGACGGCGCAGATCGCTGGAACGACATCAGCGAACCAGCCGCCGCAAGTTTGCTGGCCTGGCGCAAAGACAGCGTCAGGCGGATGCAAGCGCAGTTCGATCGGGCCAAGCTGTCCCCCGAAGCGCAGGTCAATTTCGATATCTGGGCGCTGGAGGCAGACCGCGCCGAACTTTCCCACGCCATTCGGATTTACCGCCCGCCGTTTTATTCCCGGCTCTATTCGGTGCACAGCCAATTGCCCGATTTTCTGGTCAACACCCACAGCGTTGCCGATGTTGCTGACCTGAAGAACTACATCGCCCGTCTTCGCGGCATCCCTGCCGTCCTCGATGAAGCAATCGCACGCAGCAAGGTCAGCGACGCCGCTGGCATCCGCGCGCCCAAATTTCAGATCGAAACTATCATTTCCGGCAGTAAGCAGCTGACTAGTGGGGCTCCCTTCGGTCCCGGACCGGACGCTGCCTTGTGGGCTGATGTAAAGGCCAAGACGGCGGCACTGGTGACCAGCGGCAAGCTGACGCAAGTGGAAGCCGATGTGCTGCTCAAAGATGCAAAGACCGCGGTCAAGGCGCTGAAACCTGCCTATCGCCGGGTGATCGCCTGGGCCAAAGGCAACCTTCGCAGCGCACCAAGCGGGCGCGTCGGCGCGATCACGCTTCCTGGCGGGCTGGCCTATTATGCCAATGAATTGAAGCTCAACACCACAACCGACCTGTCGGCCGACCAGATCCACGCTATCGGACTGTCCGAAGTGACCCGGATCGAGGCTGAACAGGATTCTTTGGCCCGGCAGGCTGGATTCAAGGACCGGCAGGCATTTTACGCGGAACGCGCGCGGCTATATCCACCCGTGGTTTACGATGATGCCATGCGCGCCGAGTATCTTACCGAAGCAAACGCCTTTGTGGCCAAGACCCGCACCCTGCTCAGTACGCACTTTGGCACTTTGCCCAAGTACGGCATTGAAGTGGTGCGCGAGCCGGCCTTTTCCGAAGTTCCGGGCGGTGCGGCCCATGCCTCTGCCCCCAGCCCCGATGGCAAGCGGCCAGCCCGGACCTTTGTCCATCTGGTTGGCAACCGGCCCGATCCGGCGGCGCTTTATACGCTGATGTGTCACGAGGCGATCCCCGGCCATAATATGCAGGGCGATATTCAGGTGCGCCAACAAGGCGGACCAAAATTCCGCGCGGTCACCGGCTATGTCGCATTTGGCGAAGGCTGGGCGCTTTATGCCGAGGCGCTGTGCAAAGAAATCGGCGCCTTCCCCGATGTCGCGGCAGATTTTATGCGGCTGGACGCGGAACTGTTCCGCGCAGCGCGGCTGGTGGTTGATACTGGCTTGCATGCCAAGGGCTGGACCGAAGACGCGGCGGTGACCTACATGAACACCATCGGCCGTCAGCCGATCGAGCGGTCACGGTCAGAAGTGCGCCGGTACATCACGCTTCCCGGGCAAGCGACCGGCTACAAGATCGGAATGCTCAAGATCATGGAGCTGCGCCGCAAGGCGCAGGCCGCACTGGGTCCAAAGTTCGATATCAGGGGCTTCAACGATCTGCTGATCGGTTCTGGCTCGCAGCCGCTTTCAATCCTGGAGCGCCGAGTTGACGCATGGATCGCGGGGCAGAAGGGCTAAACGCCCAGCAACCGAAGGGCTATCGCCCGCACTTCATCGCGCATATCAGGGCGTTCCAGCGCCACTGCCAGGGTCGCTTCAACGAACCCGGTCTTGTTGCCGCAGTCATAGCGTTTGCCCGCAAAAGTCACCGCGTGGAACGGCTGTTGGCCGATCATCTGGGACATGGCATCGGTCAGCTGAACCTCGCCGCCAGCGCCGATGCCCTGATTTTCCAGCACCCGCATCACTTCGGGCTGGAGGATATAGCGGCCTGAAATAATCAGGTTCGATGGAGCGTCCTCGCGCTTGGGCTTTTCGACCAGCCCGAGCACTTCTGTCAGCGCGCCATCACGCCGCCCCGGCGCGATTACGCCATAACTGGAAACCTCTTCCTCTGGCACTTCGAGCACCGAGATCAGGTTGCCGCCAACTTGGTTATAGGCCTCGACCATCTGCTTCATACAGCCGGGTGCGCCGATCATCAGTTCGTCCGGCAGGAAGATTGCGAAGGGTTCATCGCCAACAATCGCACGGGCACACCAGATCGCATGGCCCAGCCCCAGCGGAACCTGCTGGCGCACGGTGACGAGATTGCCGGGCTGGATCCGGGTCGGTTCGAGCACATCAAGCGATTTGTCGCGCTCTGACATGGTCGCTTCAAGTTCGTAAGCCGTATCAAAATGTTCAACGATCGCGGTCTTGCCGCGGCCGGTCACAAAGATCAGCTGCTCAATCCCGGCCTCGCGCGCCTCGTCAACCGCATACTGGATCAGCGGGCGGTCGATGATCGGCAGCATTTCCTTGGGGATTGCCTTGGTCGCGGGCAGGAACCGGGTGCCAAGCCCCGCGACCGGGAACACGGCCTTCTTGATCGGTTTGCGCAGTGCTGGATCGGTCATATGGCGCCCTTGGCAGATCATTGTTGCAGCGGCGTTTAACCGCTTTCGACAGCTACGTGCAACCGGCGGTTGCCGCCGCGCCAATTCCCGCTAAATCGAGACTCTATGGACAAGATCATCATCCAAGGCGGCAAGCGCCTTTCCGGCACCATTCCCATCTCTGGCGCGAAAAATTCGGCGCTTACGCTGCTGCCGTGTGCACTGCTGACCGAGGAACCGCTGACGCTGCGCAATCTGCCGCGCCTCGCCGATATCGACGGGTTCCAGCATCTGCTCAACCAGTTCGGGATTTCGACCAGCATCGCCGGCAACCGGCCCGGCGATTTCGGCCGGGTGATGACGCTGGAAGCGCCGCGGATCACCAGCTCGGTCGCGCCGTATGAACTGGTCCGCAAAATGCGCGCCTCGATCCTGGTACTTGGCCCGATGCTGGCGCGGATGGGCGAGGCGACCGTTTCGTTGCCCGGCGGCTGCGCGATCGGCAACCGGCCGATCGACCTGCACCTCAAAGTGCTAGAGGCGCTGGGCGCGACGATTGAAATGGCGTCGGGCTATGTCCGCGCGGTTGCCCCCGATGGCGGGCTGCCCGGCGGGCGTTACAGCTTCCCGGTGGTCTCGGTCGGCGCGACTGAGAATGGGCTGATGGCGGCGGTGCTGTGCACCGGCAAATCGGTGCTGCACAACGCCGCGCGCGAGCCCGAAATCGTCGATCTTTGCAAGCTGCTGGTGGCGATGGGCGCGCAGATTGAAGGGATCGGCAGCAGCGATATCACGATCCACGGCGTCCCCCGCCTGCACGGCGCAACCTACCGCGTGATGAGCGACCGGATCGAGGCGGGCTCCTACGCCTGCGCCGCCGCGATCACCGGCGGCGAAGTGTTCCTGAAACACGCCGTCGCCGAGGAAATGGACGCGACCTTGCAAGCGCTGCGCGATGCCGGGGTCCATGTTGAGCCCAAGGCCGACGGGATCCAGATCGCGTCGGATGGCAAGTTGAAAGCCGTCACCCTCTCGACCGCCCCTTACCCCGGCTTTGCCACCGATATGCAGGCACAGTTGATGGCGATGCTGTGCCTCGCCGAAGGCTCATCGGTGCTGACCGAAACAATCTTTGAAAACCGCTATATGCACGTGCCAGAACTCAACCGGATGGGCGCGCACATTGAAACCAAAGGCCGCACCGCGATCGTCCATGGGGTTGGCAAGCTAACCGGTGCCGAAGTCATGGCGACCGACCTGCGCGCATCGATGAGCCTGGTGATCGCAGGTCTTGCGGCCGAGGGCGAAACGCAAGTCCACCGGCTCTACCACCTCGACCGCGGGTACGAGCGGCTAGAGGAAAAACTGGCGCTGGTTGGCGCGCAGATTGAACGGGTTGGGGGGGATTGAGCCCCCCCGCTCCGATCACATTCCGTCGAGCGCCTTGCTGACCAGCACGTTCACCGAAACGCGGCGATTCTGGGCGCGGCCTTCGGGGGTTTCGTTGTCGGCCAGAGGATCGGACTCAGCCATCCCGGTTGGGGTCAGCATCCGATAAGGCTTCCACTTGCAGTACTGCTGGAGGTAGTTGATCACGCCCGCGGCGCGCTTTTCGCTGAGCGTCTGGTTGTATTCTTCGCTGCCAACCGAATCGGTGTAGCCGACAACCAGAATGAACGAGTTGTCGGTTGTGGCGGCCGCGCTTGCGGCCGAGCACAGTTCGGCCTTGGCCTGCGGCGAGATCACCCATTTGCCGCTGTCAAAATAGACGTTGGTGGTGCTTTTGATATTGTATTTGTCGATATCGGCCATCCGGCCGCGCAGCGCTTCGGTGGCGGCGGTCTGTTCCTCAAATCCCTGAGCGGTGCCGCTGCGGATCATGTTGGCAGTTTTAAGGTCGCCGCCCTTGAAGGTGACCTGGCTGGCGAACAGTCCTTCGGAGCCGTCGGCCGGCTTCATGGTCTTGACTGCAACTGGCAAGCCATTGAGCAGCGCATCAGCGGTCAGCTTGCTCTTGCCGCCACCGAATAGGCCGCCACCGGACTTGATCTTGGTCGCTTCATTGAGTGTGATGATCGTGACGCTGCCGTCAGCCGCAGTGACCTTGATCTTGTCGGCAGTGCGTGCGGTGATGATGCCCTTGATCTCGGGCCCGGCGACCAGCACCGGTGCATTGACGACGATCGTTGGATT
>VFKS01000545.1 GCA_009885425.1 Novosphingobium sp. | reverse complement strand
TTGCCTCAAACAAGGCCGGGAAATTTTTCGCCCCGTAATTGCGTGGGTCGATCGGAGCCTGGCGCTTGGCCGCGCTGCCTGCGGCCGCCAGCAGCGCCCAGCCATCGTCACGCATGACCGCCTGAACTGCCAGCCGCAAAGTCGCCACCAGCTTGGCATCCTGCGCCAAGGGTGTTTTAGGTTTTGCTGCAGGGTCAACCTTCGATTTGGGCGGCGCGGCGCCAGACGCTTTTTGCAGCGGCAATTTGACGGGCGGTTCTTCGCCAGCGCTTACCTCCACTCCTAGCGTGTCGAGATAGAGGAAAGTGGTGCAGGCCGCGACGAACGGCTCGGGCGTTTTACGTTCGCCAAAGCCAAACACCTCATGCCCGGCGGCACGCAGGTGCATCACCAAGGGGGTGAAATCGGCATCGCTCGAGGCGATTGCAAAGGTATCAAGTCGCTGGGTATAAAGCAGTTCCATCGCATCGATTACCAGCGAGATGTCGGTGGCATTCTTGCCGCTCGAATAGCTGAACTGCTGGATCGGCCGGATCGCATACTGGTGCAACTTGGCGGTCCAACCGGCCAGTTGTTTGCTCGCCCAATCGCCGTAAGCGCGCCGAATGTTGGGCGTGCCGTACTTCGACAATTCGGACAGAATTCCCGCGATCTTGCTGTGACTGACATTGTCGGCGTCGATCAACAGGGCAATGTGGCGGCCCGCCGGGCTGACGCCGTTCGATATCGAAACAGGCTTTTGCATTCAGCGAGATTGCACCCACTTCGGCCCGAGGGCAAGCCATCTGAGGCTTTGCCAAGCTGCGGTCCCGTGGCTAGGATGGCGCATCCGCTTCCTGATCACCTTTCTGGCTGCCCTGTGCCCAATCCCGGCTTTGGCCGCACCGCCCGCCAGCGTGGTGGTGGCGTTTGACCGTATTGGCATTCGCCCGGTGCTGACCGAAGGAGAGGCCGATCGCGCCACTCACCGGATGGTCACTGCCGATGATCCAGTGCGGATCGCCTCGATCTCAAAGCTGGTTACCGCGCTGGGGGTGATGCGGTTGGCCGATCAAGGCCAGCTTGATCTGGACCGCGATGTTTCAGACTATCTGGGCTACCGGGTGCGCAATCCGGCTTTTCCGAACCGGGTTATCACTCTGCGGTTGCTGCTGTCGCACCAATCGAGCCTGATTGATGGGGACGACCTTTATCTGATCCCGCTGGGTGTGACCTTGCAACAGCGGTTGGCTGACCGCCGCGTCTGGGACAATGCCCACGCGCCCGGATCGGGCTGGTTCCATTACACCAACCTCAACTTTCCGGTGATCGCCAGCGTGATGGAGCGGGTGACCGGCGAACGGTTCGATGTGCTGATGAGCCGGCTGGTGCTGAAGCCGCTGAAGCTCGACGCCTGCTTCAACTGGGGCGCGGGCTGTTCAGCCGGTGCTTTCCAGCGCGCGGTGGTGCTTTACCGGGCCAGCGGCGAAGTGGCGCGTGACGATTTGCACGGCCAACCGCCGGCCTGCGCGGTGTTCCTGCGCGAAGGCACCGCTTGTGACTTGTCGCGCTATCGCCCCGGCAATAACGGCGCGTTGTTCAGCCCGCAGGGCGGCTTGCGAATTTCGATGCGCGATCTGGCCAAAGTCGGCCAGATGCTGGCGCGCGGCGGCAAAGGATTTTTGAAGCCCGCCAGCTTCGCCGCATTGGTCCGGCCCGCCTGGCGGTTCAACGGCAGCAACGGCGTGGGCGAAGACGGCACGGCCAGCGGGTTCTTTTGCAGCTACGCCCTCGCGGTCCAGTCCCTCGCCAGCCCGCAAATGGGCTGCCACGACGATCCGTTCGGTGACGGCCGGCTGCGGATCGGCCATGCTGGCGACGCCTATGGGCTGAAGTCCGGACTGTGGCTCGATCCCAAAACTGGGCGCGGGCTGGCCTTTTTCACGAGTGCCGTCGCTCCCGATGCGCCGACCGGGCGCAGCGCTTTTACCAAGGCAGAAGAATCCCTTGTGGAGAGAGCGGCGCGCACGCCCTTCCGCAAAGCACCCTAGCCCGCTAGGCCCACCGACGTGAACCAGCCCGACCCTCTCGATCAGCTCCATACCACTTTCGGTTTCTCCGCCTTTCGGGGGGTGCAGGATCAGGTGGTGGGCCGGGTTCTGGCCGGGCAAAGCACACTGGCGGTGATGCCAACCGGCGCGGGCAAAAGCCTGACCTATCAGCTGCCGGCCGTGATGCTGCCGGGCACCTGCGTGGTTATCAGCCCGCTGATTGCGCTGATGCACGATCAGCTGCGCAGCGCGCAGGCCAACGGGATCCGCGCCGCCAGCCTGACCAGCGCGGATAGCGAGGAATACCGCGAGGCGGCGATTGACGCGTTCCGCGATGGCCAGCTTGATCTGCTCTATGTCGCTCCCGAGCGCGCCAGCCAATCGCACTTCCGCGAACTGCTGAGCAAGGCCCAGATCAGCCTGTTCGCGATTGACGAGGCGCACTGCGTTTCGGAATGGGGCCACGATTTCCGCCCGGACTACCGCCTGCTGCGGCCCTTGATGGACGCTTTTCCCGAGGTGCCCCGGCTTGCGCTGACCGCCACCGCCGATGCCGCGACGCGGGCTGATGTGCTGGCCCAGCTGGGCATTCCCGATGATGGCCTGATTATCGCAGGGTTTGACCGGCCCAACATCCGCTATGTCGTGCACCACCGCGATACGATTGTCCGGCAATTGACCGCGCTAATGGGCGATATGCCTGGCCCTGGGATCGTCTATGCTCCGACCCGCAAACGCACCGAAGATCTGGCGGAGAAACTGGCCGCCGCAACCGGCCGCCGGGTGCTGCCCTATCACGCCGGGCTACCGAGCGAAGTGCGCGCCGCCAATCAGGCGGCGTTCGTCGCCAGCGAGGACATGGTGATGGTCGCCACGGTCGCGTTCGGGATGGGGATCGACAAGCCCGACGTGCGGTTCGTTGCCCATGCCGGGGTGCCTAAATCGATCGAGAGTTACTATCAGGAAACTGGCCGTGCCGGGCGCGATGGCGATCCGGCAACCGCACTGCTGTTATGGGCGGCGGATGACTTTGCCCGCGCCCGCCAGCGTTTGAGCGAGGTTGAGGAACACCGCCGCGCTGGCGAACGCGTGCGGATCGACGCGATGGCCGGGCTGGTTGAGACCGCCGGATGCCGCCGCGCGCTGCTGCTGCGCCACTTTGGCGAAGACCCACCGCAAAGCTGCGGCAATTGCGACAACTGCCTCGAGGCGCCGGGGATCGCCGATGTCACCACGCTGGCGCAAAAGCTGCTGTCAGCGGTCTATCGCACCGGGCAGACTTACGGCTTTGGCCACATTGAAAAAGTACTGGTCGGCGCGAATGATGAGCGGATCACCCAGCGCGGGCATGACCAGCTGAGCGTGTTCGGTATTGTCACCGGTGAAGAGGCGAACCTGCTGCGTCCGCTGGCCCGCGCGCTGCAGGCCCGCGGCAGCCTGATCCCGACCGAGCACGGCGGGCTGATGCTGGGCGGCGATGCCAAGGACGTGCTGAAAGGCGACGCGGCGGTCCTGATCGCGCTGGCCCCCAAGGCCGAACGCAGCCGCAAACCCCGGCGCGAGCGGGGCGATGGCAGGGCTGGGGGCGCGGTCAACCCGCTCGGCGATCCGCTGTTCGAGGCGCTGCGGGCGTTGCGACGCGATCTGGCCGCCGAGGCTGGCCTGCCGCCCTATGTGATCTTCCACGATTCCACTCTGCGCGAAATGGCCACGGCCCGCCCCGCCAGCCTCGCCGCGCTGGGCGAACTGGGCGGGGTCGGAACGCGCAAGCTGGAGGCCTATGGCGAGGCGTTTCTGGGCGTGATCCGGCAGTACTGAACCCGCACAACGGTTGGTCCGGCCGAAGCTTGACAGGGCAAACTAAATCCAGTCTGGAACGGTTCTCGAAACGACTAGGACTATTCAATGGCCGCTTTCGAGACTTTGCTTTCCCCGGTGATCCTGTTCTTCGTGCTGGGCGCGCTGGCCGCCGCTGCGCGGTCGGACCTGTCAGTGCCGGAGCCGCTGGCGAAAAGCCTGTCGCTGTACCTGATGGCGGCGATCGGTCTGAAGGGCGGGGTGCAGGTCGCAGAGGCCGGATTTACCCCGCAATTGCTGCAAGTGTCCGCCGCCGGGATGGCGCTGAGCTTTGCCCTGCCGCTCCTGGCCTTTGCCCTGCTGCGGGGCTTTGCCAAGCTCGACCGGCTGAATGCCGGGGCGGTGGCGGCGCATTATGGTTCGGTTTCGATCGTCACTTTCGTCACAGTTTCCGATGCCTTGACCCGCAGCAATATGGCCCCAGCGGGCTTCATGGTCGCGGTTATGGCACTGATGGAAACCCCGGCGGTGATCACCGGGCTGTTGCTGGCGCGCGGCCAAGGCGCGGTTGCCGGGGGGAGCCGAACCAAGCTGATGCGCGAGGTGCTGCTCAACGGTTCGGTGGTGCTGTTGCTCGGCGCGTTCCTGATCGGTCTGGCGATCGGCAAGGCGCGGTTTGAGCCGATTTCCCCGGTCTTTGTCACCGGCTTCACTGGGCTACTCTGCCTGTTCCTGCTCGACATGGGGCTGATTGCGATGCGGCGGCTGCGCGAAAGCCGGGCGCTGTCTTGGCGGATGGCCGCGCTGGGGGTGATCCTGCCGCTGCTCAATGGCGCAATCGGGCTTGCTGTCGCGGCGCTACTGGGGCTTGATCCGGGTACCGGCGCCGCGCTGGCGATGCTTGCGGCCAGCGCCTCATACATCGCAGTCCCCGCCGCTGTCCGGCTGGCCTTGCCCGATGCGGACCCCGGCATCTACCTGTCGATGTCGCTGGCGGTGACCTTTCCGTTCAATATCCTGATAGGCATTCCGCTGTTAATCCAGCTTGCCCCATTGGTCCTGTCATAGGAGCCGCAACGATGATCCAGACTTTTACCCGCCAACGGATCGACATTCTGGTCGATGCCCCGCTGTGCGAATGGCTGACCGAGCAAGCGGTGGCCGCCGGGATCCTGCACCATTCGATCTTGCCGGTCGAATCGGGCCACGGCCGGGCCGGCGCCTGGCGAGACGAAGGGTTTGGCACGGTGCCCAAGCGGATGTTTCTGGCGCTGACCAACGAAGCCAAGGTCGGTGCACTGCTCGACCGGATTGCCCCCGATATCGAACGCTATGGCCTGGTCGTGGCGATCCAGGATGTCCGGGTTATGCGCGGCGAGCGGTTCTAAGGCCGCCCGCCGCGAGGCTAAGGTTTACTTGGCTGTGTAAGGTAGCGACGAATGGTGCAGGACAATCCTCAGCTTGCCATCGCCACCACGGACATAGCCCCAGGTCTTGTCGACTTTGGTTACGTTGCCTTTGGCATCCGACATCGTGACATTGCCCATCGAAATCGCGGTGTTACCGGTGATGACGATGCCGGCGTTTTCGCTCTTGCATTGACGCCAGTGCTTCATGGCGAAACCGCTATCGGACGGGAAAGCCTTGTCGCCGCCGACGAAGTAGGCGAGCGCGCCCTCAGGGGTGGTGCGGAATGTCTGCGGTGCGACGGTCAGCGTCGGTTTGAACAGCACCGGACCCATGTTGTAGGCATAGGCGCTGTCGATCACGCGCGCGGCCAGCGCCTTGGCGGCGGCATAACCCTTGGTGTCGGCCTCGGTCGAAATCGCAACCA
>VFKS01000310.1 GCA_009885425.1 Novosphingobium sp. | reverse complement strand
AGTGCTTGTAGCCGTTGACATATTCATTGGTGGTGCGGTTGAAGATGTTGCCATCGTATTCGCCGTAGAACCCGGTCAAACGGGCGGCTAGATCCTGACCCAGCGGCAGATTGACCGCGCCCTTCAGGCGGAATTCGTTGCGTTCGAAATAGCTCGCTTCCAGCGTTCCGCCGAACTCGTGCTTGGGCATCTGGGTGGTGATGTTGACCACACCGGCCGACGAATTCTTGCCGAACAGCGTGCCCTGCGGCCCGCGCAGAACTTCGATCTGCGCAACGTCGACCATGTCACTGAAGGCTTCGCCCGAGCGGGCATAGACCACGCCGTCAACCACGGTCGAAACCGAAGGTTCACCGGCGATCGAGAAGGTGGCAGTGCCAACCCCGCGCAGAAAGATCGTCTGGTTGAGTGTGGTGCCCGATTTCAGAAAGTTGAGCGAAGGCACCATCTGGGCGGCGCTTTCAATGCTGGGGCGGCTGGCATCGGCCAGATCTTCGCCGCTCAGCACCGAAACCGCGACCGGCACCGATTGCAGGCTTTCCGACCGCTTTTGCGCGGTCACAACGATTTCGCCGGGGGCCTCATCATCAGCCGCAGCAGCGGCATCCTGGGCATAGGCCGGAGCGGTGAAAGCGGTAATCGCCAGCACGGCCGCGGAAGCGCGAAGCATAGATTTCATGGGGTCTCCTCCCTCTCTACCACGCCGGAAGTTCCCGGTCATGGTTACATTGCATCGTGGCCTCGGTTCCGGAACACATGCCGGTCCTTGCCACTTGTGGCGCTTGAATTGCGTGGAATGGCTCGATATGTCAAGCGGTGTCATACGGATTGCCTGAAGGCGTTGCGATCGCGCAACAGCACGGGCGGAGAGGGGCCGAATCGGCGTGGAAAGCGGGTTCATCGGCGTTGAAGGTGGTTTCGACCTGCGATTTGCGGGGCGAATCGTGCTGTCGCACCGACCCAATAGCCCGGCGCTGGCCATGGCCTGCGGAAACCCGGCGGTGGAGATGGTTCGGGGCAATTTCCGGATTGAAGATGATCCGCAAAGTGCTTTCGCGCCAGATAGCTGGGAACTGACGGACGGTGCCATCACCCTGTCGGACCGGGCCGGCCCGGCGGCGCGGCTGGAGCTGACGGGCAATGCCCTGACGGTCACCCTGTTGCGCGCGGGCTATGACCGGATCCACCTCCATTTCCGCGCCGAACCGGGCGAAGCGGTGTGGGGCGGCGGCGAGCAGATGAGCTATCTGACGCTAAACGGGCGCGCTTTTCCGATCTGGACCAGCGAGCCGGGCGTGGGCCGTGATAAGACTACCGAACTGACGCAAGCGATGGATGCCGCCGCAATGGCCGGGGGCGATTACTGGAACACCAATTATCCGCAGCCGACCTTCCTGACCTCGCGCTGGCTGGCGGTGCATTGCATGGCAGAGGCCTATTCGGTGCTCGATTTCACTGATCCGGCGCGCCACCGGGTTGAGGTCTGGGCTCCGGCGACGACGTTCGAACTGTTCGCCGCCGATGGTCCGCAGGATTTGGTTGGTGCACTCTCCACCCGGTTCGGCCGTCAGCCGCCGCTGCCCGATTGGGCGATTGGCGGGGCGATTGTCGGGCTGAAAGACGGCGCGCGCAGTTTTGACCGGCTTGAACAGTTCATCGAAGCTGGAACAGCGGTATCAGGCCTGTGGTGCGAGGATTGGGCCGGGATCCGCGAGACCAGCTTTGGCCGCCGGCTGTTCTGGGACTGGCGCCGCGACAACCAGCGCTTTCCCGATCTGCCCATACGGATCGCGCGTCTGGCGGCGCGCGGGATCCGCTTTCTGGCCTATGCCAACCCGTACCTCGCCAATGACGGCATCCTGTATGAAGAGGCGCTGGAAGGCGGGCATTTCTGCCTGCGCCAAGACAGCGACGACGTCTATCTGGTCGATTTCGGCGAGTTCGATTGCGGCGTGATCGATTTCACCCGCGCTGAAACCCGCCCATGGTTCGCCGAAAAGGTGCTGGGGCGCGAAATGCTCGACATTGGCATCGCCGGGTGGATGGCTGATTTCGGGGAGTATCTGCCAACCGATGTCCGACTGGCCGATGGCTCCGACCCGATGGAAGCGCACAACCGCTGGCCGGTGTTGTGGGCTGAAGTCAACGCGATGGCGCTGGCCAGCCGGGGTCAGACGGGTGAGGCGGTGTTTTTCATGCGCGCCGGATTCAGCGGCGTTCAGGCGTATTGCCCGCTGCTGTGGGCTGGCGACCAGT
>VFKS01000320.1 GCA_009885425.1 Novosphingobium sp. | reverse complement strand
TCGACATCGGCCCCGGCGGCAGACAGCCGCCCGCGCACTTCTTCGACAACGGCAAATTTACGGCTTTCATCCACCTGAAAGCGCAGCTCGGGCGTATTGACCAGCGCGGGCATTTCTCCGCGGAGTTCGGTCACGCTTTTGCCCAGCCGCACCGAGGCCGCAATCAGCCGGATTGCGGCATAAAGCGCATCGTCGAAGCCATAGTATTGGTGCGCAAAAAACACGTGGCCGCTCATTTCGCCAGCCAAAGGCGCGCCAATCTCCTTCATTTTGGACTTAATCAGGCTGTGTCCGGTCTTCCACATAGTCGGCCGTCCACCAAGCTGAATGACTCGCTCGAATAAAGCCCGAGATGCCTTCACATCCGCGATAATCGCGGCCCCGGGCAGGACGCGCAGGAGGTCTTCAGCGTAGATCATGAGCAACTGGTCACCCCAGATTACCCGTCCGGTGCCATCGATTGCCCCGATCCGGTCGCCATCACCGTCGAAAGCAACCCCGAAATCGAGGTTCTTGGCCGCGACCAGCGCTTTCAGATCGGCCAAATTCTTTTCTTCAGTGGGGTCCGGATGATGGTTCGGGAACGTCCCATCCACTTGGGTGAAGAGAAGATGGTGTTCGCCAGGAAGATTATGCGTCAGCAGTTCAAGCGCGGGGCCGGCGGCACCGTTGCCCGCGTCCCAACCGATCTTGAGCTTCGCGAGCTCGGCCCGGTCGATCCCGGCGAGCCCTTCGAGCATCCGCGCGACATAGGCGTGCAGAACTTCGCGGGTTTGATGCGAGCCAGTGCCCTTGCTCCAGGCCCCGGCAGCTGCGAGCCGGCCGAGTTCCTGGATATCGTCCCCGAAGAACGGCCGGCCCTGAAATACCATCTTGAAGCCATTGTAATTGGCGGGATTGTGGCTGCCAGTTATCTGAATGCCGCCCTGCACATCTTCGGCTGAAGCTTCGGCATAGTAGAGCATCGGGGTGGGCCCCATTCCGACCCGAACCGCATCGAGCCCGCTATCGTTGATCCCCCGGACCAGTGCCTCTTCAAGCATCGGCGAGCTCAGCCGCCCGTCATAGCCAACCGCGACAGTGCGCCCGCCAGCCTGCCCGAGCAGCGTCGCAAAGCCGCGGCCGATAGCATAGGCATCGTCCTCACCAAGCGTTTCGCCGATGATCCCGCGGATATCGTATTCGCGCAGCACGGTCGGGTGGAATTGGTGGGTCATGGTAACTCCATTTCGCTGCGCGAGATCCGCGCGATCAGCAGATCCCGGGCCGCATTGGCCTGATGAACCGCTTCGTTGCTGCCGCCGTGATCGGGGTGGACCCGAATCAGCACACGGCGGTGTGCTTCCGCAATTTCTTCGCGAGTTGCATTTCGGTTTACACCCAGCAGGTTACGGGCCACCGCCTCGTCCTGCGAGCGCTCTGACACGCTCCACCAGCCCCATGGCCACTTGCCGGTTGCTATGCGCACTATCACACAGCCCAGCACAACAAAGATCAACAGGCGGCCCATGCGACCGCCCCTATCAGGCCGGAGCGATCAGCGCCAGTTCCGGCGCAGCCTTGGCCGGCATCGGCAGGCCCAGCGACGCGACCAGCGCGCGCAGTTCCTGCCGCGCGACCAGATGGCTGGTGCCCAGCTCGCCCAGTTGGCCCTTGTCGAGCAAGGTCAGGCCCGACGGAAACAGTTCGCGGTAGATCACCCGTTCCGACAGGCCATTGGAAACCCGGAAGCCAACCCGCTTGGACAGCTCGGTCAGCGCCGAATCGAGCCGCTTCATATTGCGCGCCTCGCTGTGCTGGGTGCGGTTGCGGACCACCACCCAGTCCATTTCGCGGCGCTTGTCTGTGATTGTCGCCATCGCCCGCTTCTTGCGCGCTTCCCAGATCAGTTCGGCATAGAACGACAGGCGCCGGACCTTGAATGTTTCGGCATCGACCTGCCCGATCAGATCGAAATCGACGAAGCTGTCATTCAGCGGAGTGACCAGCGTATCAGCCTCGGTCGCGACATGGCGGGCGAAGACATCGTCGCGGCCAGGCGTATCGAAAACGAGGAAATCCATTCCCTCGGCCAGCTCGGCAATCTGCGCATCGAGTTCTTCAACCGTGCTGCCATTGAAGACGTCGAATTTGGCGGTGGGCAGCGTGATCCCGCGCCGCCGTTCCGTCTCGGCCCGGTTTTCCAGATAGCGGTGCAGCGTGCGCTGGCGTGGATCCAGATCGAGCGCCGCCACCTTCGCGCCCTGATAGGCCAGCGCGATGGCGATATGGACCGCGGTGGTCGATTTGCCGGTGCCGCCCTTTTCATTGGCGAAGACGATGCGATGGGGGCCGAATTGCGAAGACACTGGGTGGGGTGAACCTGATTTTGAGTGGTTGCCGCGTGCTGCAGTGCAACGTAAGGCGGGCGGGCTCTCGCTGCATGAGGGTCTTATCCAAGGGGAATCGCAGGTGCAAACGCTGCGGCAACTTGATCCACTGCGCAGTGCCGTCAGCGCACTGAAATCCGATGGTCCGCTGGCCCTGGTCCCGACCATGGGCGCGCTACACGAAGGGCATTTGACGCTGGTTCGCGAAGCCAAGCGGCGCGCGGCCCATGTCGCGGTTTCGATCTTCGTCAATCCGCGTCAATTCGGTGCGAACGAGGATCTGGCCACCTACCCCCGCCAACTCGCGGCAGATCAGGCCCTGCTTGAAGCCGAAGGGGTCAGCCTGATCTGGGCGCCTGATGCCGCAGTAATGTATCCCGCTGGCTATGCCACAACAGTCGCGGTCGACGGGGTCAGCGATGGGCTTTGCAGTTCAGCCCGGCCCAGTCACTTCGATGGGGTCGCCACGGTGGTCTGCAAGTTGTTCAACCAGGTCCGCCCGGACATCGCCCTGTTCGGAGAAAAGGACTGGCAGCAACTGGCCGTGATCCGCCGGATGGCCCGCGATCTGGATCTACTGGAACCCCGCGCTGAGGCGATTGTCGGTGTGGCCACGGTGCGCGAGGCCGATGGTCTGGCCCGCTCATCGCGCAATGCCTACCTTGGCCCCGCCGACCGGGCTAATGCTGCCGCCTTGCCGCGACTGATGCAGGCGGCGATTGCCGAGATCCGGGCCGGCAGTGCGTTTTCGGCGGCGTTGACGAAACTTCAAACCGCGCTGCTGGCGGCAGGTTTTTCTTCGATCGACTATGCCGAAGTGCGCGCGGCCGAAACGCTGACGCCTTTGTCGCAGCTAGGCGGCGCGCCCGCCCGCTTGCTGGTTGCGGCCCGGATCGGCGGAACCCGGCTGATCGACAACATGGCCGTCTGATCCGCAGGTTGGCGGATTTATGCAATTGCCAGGGTTTCGTTTGGGGTAGTCCTGCGGCCAAGGCGTAGCGCGCGAACCCGCGCTCGCCGGGGGCAGGGCGGGCTTGCCAAGGCGGGCCCGCCCAACGCTTTTAGAAGGTTGCGATACCAGCCCACTCCCCCTCCCGGCCGCCCATAGGGTACCCCTAGGTTCTGGGTCGCTGGGGGGAGTGGGCTGGTATCGCAACTGCCGCATGGCAGACGGAAGTTTGGAGCGGGTAGCGGGAATCGAACCCGCATCCTCAGCTTGGAAGGCTGCTGCACTACCATTGTGCTATACCCGCCGGTTCAGTCGGGCGACGTCGCCCCTATCTCCTCAATACGGCTCAAACGCGTGGTGGGGGAAGTAGGACTCGAACCTACGAAGCCATTACAGCAGCGGATTTACAGTCCGCCCCCTTTGCCACTCGGGACATTCCCCCAGCGCGC
>VFKS01000487.1 GCA_009885425.1 Novosphingobium sp. | reverse complement strand
CGCACCCAGCCTGCCTCCATCAGCACATCGAGCGTCCCCTTGGCGGTCTGGACCCCGCGGATCGACTCGATCTCGGCCCGGCTGACCGGCTCGTGATAGGCGACGATCGCCAGCACTTCGGTCGCTGCGCGGCTCAGGCGGCGGTTTTCCTCACGCTCGCGGCGGAGCAAATGGGCGAGATCGGGCGCGGTCTGGAAATGCCACCGCTTGCCGCGCTCGACCAGCTGGACCCCGCGCCCGTCATAGTGCGCCGCCAGTTCCGCGAGCGCCGCTTTGACATCGGCACCGCCGAGATGGACCGAAATAGCCTCGGCGCTCATCGGCTCCTGCGCTGCGAATAGCGTCGCTTCGACCGCACGGACCAGATCGTCAGGACGTGTCATGCCTTGATCCCGCGCAGCATCAGGGGCCCAAACGTGCTCTCCTGCTGCAGCTCAGCCTTGCCCAGCCGCGCCAGTTCGAGCGCCGCGACGAAGCTGGAGGCCATGGCCGATCGGCGCAGTTTGGGATCGGCATGCGGCGGCAGAAAATCGCGGAGCTCCATCCAGTCGAGATTGACCCCCAGCATCGCCGAAACGCGGGTAAGCGCCGAATCGAGCGTCATCACCATCCGGTCGCGGACCATGTGGACCACCGGCTGGGTTCGCGCCTTTACCTGGCCATAGGCCTGCACAAGCGCGAACCAATCGCACTGCCACAGGTTTTTGCGGTCAACCCGCAGGCCTTCGGGCGCCCCGCGCAGGAACACGTCGCGGCCCAGCCGATCGCGCCCCATCACCCGCGCGGCGGCATCGCGCATCGCAGCCAGCCGCTGCAACCGCAGTTGCAGGCGTAGCGCCAGCTCCTCGGGGCTTGGGTCTTCCTGCTCTTCACGCGGCAGCATCAGCGCGCTCTTGAGATAGGCGAGCCACGCCGCCATCACCAGATAGTCCGCCGCCAGCTCCAGCCGCAGTGCCTCGGCCTGTTCGATATAGGTCAGGTACTGATCGACCAGATCGAGGATCGACAGCCGCCGCAGATCCACCTTCTGCCGCCGGGCCAGATCGAGCAGCAGATCGAGCGGGCCTTCCCAGCCATCCAGCTCAAGGTAAAGCGCGGCATCGTCGGTCGCGGCCGCGCCGATGCCCTGCCACTCTTCATCGGGCAGGGTCAGCGCGGGGGTGTCGGTCAGGTCGGTCATGCTTCAGTGCCAACCAAGGCCAGCAACGCATCGCGTTTGGCGATCAACGCTGCGTGATCGGCGCTGGCGCCATCAAGCCGGGTGACCGCCAGCGCCCGCTCCAGCCGCTCTGCGCCTTTGGCCGAAAGCGCTGGCAGTGCCTCACAAATCCCGGTCATGTCGTCCTGCTTGGCCCAGCAGTTGAGCGCAATGTCACAGCCTGCCGCCACCGCTTTGGCCGCGCGTTCCGGCACGGTGCCGGACAGGGCTTCCATATCGAGATCATCGGTCATCAACAGGCCATCGAAGCCGATTTTTCCGCGAATGATTTCCTGAATGATGAACGGCGATTGCGTGGCCGGATTTTCGGTATCCCAGGCGGTGAATTTGAGATGCCCGGTCATGCCTGTCGGCGCATCTTTGAGCGCACGGAACGGGGCCAGATCGGCTGCCAGTTCGGCCTCGCACTCGGTCACCGTCGGCATCGCCTTGTGCGTATCGCAGTGGGTCCGGCCATGCCCTGGCATATGTTTGATCGTTCCCGCCACCCCGGCCCGCGCCAGACCATCGAGCACTGCGCGGCCGATTGCAGCAACCCGCAGCGGCTCATACCCATAGGCCCGGTCGCCAATTACATCGT
>VFKS01000171.1 GCA_009885425.1 Novosphingobium sp. | reverse complement strand
CAGAGCGGCCCTCGGCAATCGCCTTGGCGCTGATTTCATTGGCCAGTGCGCGGCTAACGATGGCAGCGATCTCGCTTTGCATGGCCAGCACGTCGCTCGGCTTGCGGTCGATCACTTCGCTCCAGTCGACCCCGGCATCGCGGCCATTGACCAGTTCGACCGAGACCCGGATCATGTCGGTCCCGGCCCGCACACTGCCGCGCAGCACGTGTGCCACGCCCAGCCGCTTGGCGATGGTCAGCACATCCTGATTGTTGTCACGGAATTCTGCCGAAGAGGTTGGTGCAGCGATCCGCAGCAGCCGGTTTCGCGAGAGCGCGGCGCGCAGTTCCTCTGACAGCCCGGCGGAGAAATAGGCTTGGGTTTGATCGCCCAGACTACTGAACGGGATTACTGCAATGGTGTTTTCACTTGCCTTGGCCGCACCGGGTAGCAGTGCTTTCCAGACCAGAATACCGCCTGCCGCCGCCAGCACCGCCGATCCACCGCCGACTAAAACTGCGCGGCGCGATAGCTTGGGCGCCGTGAATGGCGCCGGGGCCTGCGCCTCGCGCCCGGACAGCGCGGTTATCGACCGGATCGCCGCGGCAATCTCAGGCGCTTGGGACTTGCCACGCCACTTCGAGATGTTGATCAACTGAAACTGCCGGAACCCCAGCGGCGCGTGACTGCCATCGAGCGATAGCGGGACCAAGCAGCCGCGTTCCCGCCCGCGCGTTGCCTCGTCCCGAACCCAGTGCGAATCAACGGAAGTGCGCGACCACAGCACCACAACAGCATCGGCCGATTCCAGCGCTGCTTCGGTGGTTGGCAGAAAGGTATCCCCGCCCTCTAAAAGCCCATCCCACCAGACCTGAATTCCGGCGCCTTCGAGCGCAGCGATTACCGTCAACGCGCGTTTCTGATCCCCCCGGGCATAGCTCAGGAAGACGCTCGGCCGCGAACCGGATGGGTCAGTTACTGGACCTGTTGCTGGCATAACTTTGCCGCTGTCTCCTGATGACTGTTCCACCGCTGTTGCAGCAGCGTACGAGCGCTGCGACTAGACTGCAACTGGCGCGGTGATCGGAGCTTGCGGGCAATAACCGGAGACTTCGAAATCCTCGATCCGGTAGCCAAAGATGCTGTCAGGGCGGCGCAGGATCGCCAGCTTAGCGGGGTCACCTGAAGGACTTCGGGCCAGCTGCTCGGTCACAAGTTCGGCGTGGTTGAGATACAAATGCGTGTCTCCGCCAATCCAGACCAGCTCGCCCGGTTCCAGATCGGCCTGCTGGGCCAGCATCCGGGTGAACAGCGCCGCGCCGAACAGGTTGAACGGCAGGCCCAGCGCCACGTCGCAGCTGCGCTGGGTCAGCAGGCAATTGAGCCGGTTTCCCGCGACATGGAACTGATAGGTCTTGTGGCACGGCGGCAGCGCCATCTGATCGAGTTCGGCCACGTTCCAGCCCTCGACAATGTGGCGGCGGCTGCCGGGATTGGTCCGCAGGCTATCGATCAACTGGGCGACTTGATTGATTCCCGGTCCCTTGCGGAACAGTCCCTCACCCGCTGGTTCATAAGTCGGCCAATTGACCCATTGCTTGCCGTAAACCGGGCCCAGATCGCCCCACTGGGCGGCAAAGCTCTCGTCGTCAGCAATCCGCGCGGCGAAGTCTTCAACCGAGATCGCTTCACCCGCCGCCTTCACATAGTGGGCATGGGGCCATTCGTTCCATATCTTGACCCCCTGCAACACCAGCGGCCGAATGTTGGTCTCGCCAGTCAGGAACCACAGAAATTCGCGCGCCGCGGTCTTCCAGTAAACCCGCTTGGTGGTTATCAGCGGCATCGCCCCACCGGACAAGTCGAAGCGAATCTGCGCGCCAAATACCGACCGCGTTCCGATTCCGGTGCGGTCTATGCGTTCGTCGCCAGCCTCCCAAATCTGGCGCATTAGGGCGAGATATTGCCATTCCCAATGATCGGGCGGAGGGGAAATAGAGGGAATCGCAGCGCTGGCCATAAAGTCACGTTAGCGGCAGATTGTCCGCTTGCCACCCACGGAATCGCCGATTATAGGCCCGCTCCTGCCTCGCCCCCGTTTGGGGGTGAACGATCGGTCGGGGAATAGCTCAGCCTGGTAGAGCACTGTCTTCGGGAGGCAGGGGCCGGAGGTTCGAATCCTCTTTCCCCGACCAGTTTTTTGGAAATAGAAAAGTCCTGGGGACTTCTTCCCGAAAACTCCCGAGCGCAAGCGAAGGGGCACGCTGGCAGCGTTGAAATCCCGGTTCTGGCCGAAACTGCCCTCCATACCCCCTTGCAACCGCGCACGGCTTCACGCACCATGCTGCAACGTGCAATCCCCTCCCCAAGAAGCACCCTCTCCCCATGAGCGATTCCCGCCTGACCTTGATGGAAGCCATCAGCCGCAAGCTGAAGGTCGAAGCGCAGTACAACGGCGCGACGATCAAGCTCGCTCCGCACCTCATGTTCGAACGCCACGGCGATCTGTTCGTCTCGGCGCTCAACTATGGCAAAGTCTGGCGCAGCGACGAGGAACCCCGGCTCGGCCAGTTCAAGTTGGCAGGCCTAAGTGAGGCCATGTTGCTGAGCGAGGAATTCGAGCCGCTGCCAAATTTCAAACCGGTCGTGCCGCGCGAGAGCGATGTGATGGTGTTGGCAGTCTGACGCCGAGCCTCAACCGCGCCTCCAGACCAACCACGCCCATCCCGCCAACCCCAGCCAGATGAGCACGATCAGCGTAGCGCCCAGCCGCGATGACTTAGGCCAATCGGTTACCTCGGCCTGCGCTCGCAGTTCGTCACGCAAGTCCGGCGGGATCATCCGCAGGGTCAGCCAGATCCCCGCCGGGACCAGCAGCAAATCGTCAAGTAGCCCCAGCACCGGGATGAAATCGGGAATAAGATCAATCGGGCTGAGCGCATAGCCAACCACCAAGGCCGCCAGCAATTTGGCTGGCAGCGGCACCCGCGCATCGCGCGCGGCGAGCCAAAGCAGCAACACTTCGCGGCGCAGGGCTTTGGCCCATTGGAGCAGGCGTTTCTTCACCCGCCCCTCAACAATTGCACACCCCAGTCACGCTCGAACAGATAGAGCAGCAACCGCGCCGCCTCGCCGCGCGGGCCGGTCAGGCCGCCGTCGCGCTCGATCAGCAGGCGGGCGTCATCGTGGGCGGTGGGCAACAGGCGCTGGATCTGTTCAAGACTGGCGACGCGGAACGGCGTGTCGCCTGATTGCCGCGTGCCGAGCAGTTCACCCCCGCCGCGCAGTTTTAGGTCTTCTTCGGCGAGGCGAAACCCATCCTGCGTCTCACGCATCAATGCCAGCCGCTCGCGCGCCGTTTCGGACAGCGCCAGCCCGCGCAGCAGCAGGCAAGTGCTCTTGCCATCGCCCCGCCCGACCCGGCCGCGCAACTGGTGCAGCTGGGCAAGGCCAAAACGCTCGGCCTGTTCGATCACCATCAGCGTGGCATTGGGCACATCGACGCCGACTTCGATCACGGTTGTCGCCACCAATAGCTTGGCCGCTCCGCTGGAAAAGCGCTCCATCGCCGCGTCCTTGATCTCTGGCCGCAGCTGACCATGGACCAGCACCACGGTATCGCCGAACCGCTCGCGCAGATCGGCATAGCGGGCCTCGGCTGCGGCGATGTCCTCCGTCTCGAGTTCGCGGACCATCGGACAGACCCAATAGGCCTGGTGTCCACTCTCGATATGCCGCCCGACCGCTCCGACTACATCGCCCAGCCGTTCCAGCGCTACCACGCGGGTATCGATCGGCTGACGTCCGGGCGGCATTTCATCGAGCCGACTGACGTCCATCTCGCCGTATTGCGCCAGGGTCAGCGTGCGCGGGATCGGGGTCGCGGTCATGGCCAAGCAATGCGGGGTGCGCTTGCCCTTTTGCGCCAGCATCAACCGCTGACCAACCCCAAAGCGGTGCTGTTCATCGATCACCACCAACGCCAGGTTTTTGTAGGCCACGGCCTCCTGAAAGATCGCATGGGTGCCGACCACCAGCTGGATCGAACCATCAAGCAGGCCCATCAGGATCGATTCGCGGGCCCGACCCTTGTCGCGCCCAGTGAACAGCACAATTTCCACCCCGGTTCCGGACAACATCCGGCTAAGCGTCTCGTGGTGCTGGCGGGCGAGAATTTCGGTCGGAGCGAGCAACGCGGCCTGCGCCCCGGCCTCCACCGCCAGCAGCATCGCTTCCAACGCCACCACGGTCTTGCCCGATCCGACATCGCCCTGCAGCAGCCGCAGCATCGGCGCGGGCTGCGCCATGTCCTCCGCAATCTCTTGGATTGAGCGGCCCTGCGCGCCGGTCAGCGCGAACGGCAGGCTTAGCTTTCCACGCAGTGATCCATCGCCGGCCAAGGGCGTGCCGATCCGTGCGCGGTTGGCATTCTTGACCAGCATCAGCGCGAGGCTGTTGGCGAGCAGTTCGTCATAGGCCAAACGGTCACGCGCAGCAGGATGATCGCCCTTGTGCGCCAGCGTCAAGGCATCACGCCACAGCGGCCATTGCAGCTTGTCCGCGAGTCCTGGCTCGATCCATTCGGGCAGTTCCGACACTGTAGCCAATGCTTGCTGGACCAGCGCCGCAATCCGGTTCTGGGTCAGCCCATCGGACAGCGGATAAACCGGCTCGGTCAACTGCCCGACCAGCGCGGCGCTATCGGCCTCGACATGATCAGGGTGAACGATCTGAAGCATCTGGCCATATTGCTCAAGCTTCCCGGCGACCCAGCGCAGTTCGCCCACCGGTAGCAGTTTCTTCGCGGAGTAGGACGCGCGCCCGAAATAGCTGATCGCGCAGATATTGCCGATCGCATCGCTCGCCAGCACCCGAAATGGACCACGCCCGGAAGAGCTGCGGTGCTCAACCGGGGTCAGCGCAACAATGATCTGTTCGCCCGTGCTGGCCTCATCCAGATTGCTGATCGCGCGGCGCTGCACGAACCGGTCCGGCAAGTGATAGGCAAAATCCCGCACCCGGGTCAGCCCGAGCCGTTCCAGCGGGCGCGCCAATCCTGTGCCCACGCCTTTCAGGCTGTCGGCAGGAACAAACAACGGATTGAGACGTTCCGGGCGCATGACGCCCTTTAATCAGCCTCAAGACATTTTCGCCAGTTTTTGATGCAGCGCATGGACGGCTGGCGGCACAGTGCCTCAATTCGTTCCTGCCCAAATGCCAAGGAGAGTTAAATGTTGTTGCCCCATGGTGCCGTAATCGCAGTCGTCGATGGCCAGACTTTGGAACTCTATCGCAACGCCGGCGATGAAGGCGAACCGGAACTGTCCGCGCTCCCAACACCAAAACTCGATGCACACAATCATTCGGGCGGCAGCCACCATTCCAGCGCGGGCAACCACGCCGGAAATATGGTGAACGAGGATGCCCACGCAGCCGCCGCCGCAACCTGGCTCAACGGGCAGGTGCTCAGCCATGAACTCAAGGATCTGGTAGTGATCGCACCGCCCCGCACTCTGGGCGAACTGCGCAAGCACTATCATAAGCTGACCGAACGGGCCTTGCTTAAGGAATTGCACAAGGACCTGATCGGCAAGCAGCCCCGCGATATTTTACAAGCGCTGCGCGAAAAAGTTTGACGGGATCGGCTGTCAGGCCGCAGCCTGCACAGCCTCCCACGCACTGCGGACTGCATCGACTGTAATCCGCCCGTCTTCATCAGTTGTGGCGATTGACGATACCGAAACGCGCATGATCAAGCGCCCGCGCCACAGCGCTGTGCCCATGAAAGCAATCGCGTCGTGCTGGATCCGCTCGACCGTGGCCTGGGTCAGCCGGTCACCTTCGGCATCGCCTCGGTCAGCGCCGAAGCGAACCATGAACTGGTTGAGTTCGGGCTGATTGAGTACCGACACGCCGCGGATCGCAGCCATGCCCT
>VFKS01000361.1 GCA_009885425.1 Novosphingobium sp. | reverse complement strand
GACCTTGCCATGGATCGCCGCGCGGCGCACCTTGGTCCTTCCCTTTGTTCGTTCATCGGGCCAAACCGGCGATCATGACCGTCCTTGTCTATTCCGAACTCTACGCAACTGGCCTGGCCTTGGCGCTGGGCCTGTTGATCGGCGTGCAGCGCGGCTGGGTCAGCCGCAGCGATCCCGCAGGTAGCCGCTTTGCCGGGGTCCGCACCTTTGGCCTGTTCGGGCTGGCGGGCGGGGTCGCCGGGGTAATGCAGGCCCGCGCAACGACGCTGGCATTCGTCCTGCTGGCGGCCAGTGCGGTATTGGTGCTGCTAGGCTACTGGCGCTCGACCAAGGGCCGCGCTTCGATCAGCGGAACCGCCAGCCTGACCGGACTGATCACGCTGGCCGCCGGGTTTCTGGCTGGTAGCGGCGAATTCGCGCTGGCTTCAGTTCTCACCGGCACCACTGTGCTGGTGCTCGCCCAGCGCAATCGCTGGCACCATTGGCTGCGGCATATCGAAGAGCACGAGATGCAGGCGATCGCCCGGTTCGCGTTGATCGCGCTGGTGATCCTGCCGTTGCTGCCCGACACCCCGTTCGGTCCCTATGGTGCCTGGCGGCCGCGCCAGTTGTGGCTGGTGGTTGTGCTGGTTTCGGGCTTCTCGTTCGCGGGCTATGCCGGGGTCAAGCTGCTCGGCCCGGCGCGCGGAATTCTGGCGACGGCGGCGGCAGGATCGATGGTCTCCTCAACCGCCGTCACTGCCGCGCTGGCCGGGAAACTGCGCGACCGCGCTGGGGATGCGGCTCTGCTCAACGCCGGAGTAGCGTTGGCCAGCGCAACGATGTTCCTGCGGGTGACGCTCCTGACCGCCGCGCTGGCGCCGTTTGCGCTGGCAGGTTTTGCCAAATTGGCGCTGCCCGCGATGGCGATCAGCCTGATGGCTAGCTGGCTGATCCTGCGAAGGACAGCGGCAGCCGGCGGCGGAGCAGACGGAGCCATCACGGTGCGCAATCCGTTCGACCTCAAACCGGCGCTATTGCTGATGGCCCTGACCATGGCCCTGACGCTCACCGCACGCTGGGTGCTGGAGCGTTATGGCGATGCCGGACTGGCTGCAGTGCTGGCGATATCCGGCACGGTCGACGTCGATTCAGCGATCATCACGATGGGCAATCTGCCTTCCGGCACCCTCACCCCGCGCGTCGCGGCGCTGGTGCTGGCCTTGCCGGTGACGCTCAACACCCTGTTCAAAACTGCGGTGCTGCTGGGCCTAGCCGGATGGCAAAGGGCCTGGCCAGGCGCTGCTGCGATGCTGGCCAGTTTGGTTGCGCTGGGCGGCGGGGCGTTGCTGGTTTGGTAGCCCTAACTGATCAGCCAAGCACCGCCACGGGTAACGTGGGCATCGCGTTGGCGCAGATCCAGGCCCAGGGTGAGTAGTTCGTTGAGCTGCGCGGCTTGCTGCCCCAGCAATCGATCAAGCCCACTATGCTCCGCCGGAAAGCCCGCACTCAACACTTCGAGCCGTTCGAGCAGTTCGGTGGCGGTCTGGTGCAGTACCGTTTCCGCACCCGAACGAGGTATCCCGATTGCCTCGCAAAACTCCACCAGATCGGCACGGGTCAAGTGTTCGGCAATGGTCGCTGCACCGATTTGGAAGGCCAGTTCCGGGGTGTAGCCATCGACCACTTGAACCGGCACAATATCATAAAATGGTGTCAATCTGGGTGCCATGCCGGGAATGTGCAGCAACGCGTGGTTCTTGGCATGGTTGTCAGTATTGCCTACCATCAGGTTGAACAAAGTCAGCCGCAGGAACAGCTGGCGGGCCAATGCAGGCTGGTCAGTCGCGGCGAGAATTCTGCCGATTACCCCGGCATCAAAGCGCCGCCCAGGCCGGCCGCTCCGTTCGTACTTAAGCCGTGCCGGCAGGCCCGCGGCCTGAGCGAAGTCTTCCTGATGGATACGGTAAACTGATGTGGCATCGACCAGCCGGTCAAAGCGTTGAATCAACAGGAACGGGATTCCGTCCAACGCGCTGTCAAGGCAAGTGCCAACCGGCAATCCGCATTGCGCGGCGAGCAGTGTGGCGAAAGCCTCGTCGCGCTGTTCATGGCGGTGCCGGGGATCGGGCACCTTGAGGATATGGGTGGTAGGTGCGCCGGTCCCCACTTTGGGCAAACCAAAGCGGGTCGACGGGCCAGGCAGTGCTGTAAGCGAAATTTTGCGGCGAAATCCAGCGACCGGAGATGGGTCGCGCATCTGATCGGGCAAGGCGCGGTTTTCGGTCAGGCGTCGGATGATGTCGATCAGCTCTTGTTCGTCCAGCAGATCATAGTCCCGCGCCAGCTCGCCGGGCCGTTTAAGCGGTGGGTGATCGAGCGGCAAGACGCTAACCGCTCCGGCACAGTCCTTGCCGATGTGTTCCAGAATGCCGACAACATCCCCGCGATCGATGCCGTGTTCAGCCATAGTCCGATCAAGCTGGTCGTTCTCTTGCAGCAGATTGTCGAACCAGGCCCGCGTTACTGCGTCGCCAAACGGCTGCTCGCGTAGCGGCAGTGATAGCGACAATGCGTGCGCCGCCGGATCGGCCAGCCATTCAGGAGCATAGACGAAAGCCGTGGCGCCGCCATCGTCGACAACCAGTTGCCCAATCGGAATGGCTGAAGCTTCGAGCCAGACGTTGAGTGTCCGCATCAGCCGCGCCGCGCCCGGGCCAGCAGATCGATACCAGCGGCGGCCGCGCAAGCCAGCACCTTGTCAAATTCGAGGCTGGGCTTGCCGCCTTCCAGCTCGGACAGAAACCGCCGTCCGACCCCGGCCTGGGCGGCAAACTGTGCCTGATTCAATTTCATCGCCTTGCGCGCGCGGCGGATCATCTGGCCAAGTTCGGCGGCTGAGGTGAGCGGACTGTTGGCAGTTCGCGGGACCTGGCCAGTTGGTCGGGCAAGCCGGGGTTCGGCTTGCAGAGTCGGGACATATCCCTGGGCTGCCTCATTGACCCGGCGGAGCGCTTCGCTGGCCAGCCCCTGTGCTGCACGATCCATGGAGCCCAGCTGCTGCTGCGCAACTTCGGTCGCGTGATCCAGTATGCCGCGCGAAGCCAGATCGGCGACACGGTTAGAACGGCTGCGCGTGGCTTCGATGATGTCTTGCATGCGATCGTTCGGAGAAATGGCTGTGGCACGGTAGAAGGATTCACGAGCGCGCTCCAGCTGAGCGAGCTCCTCGAGCGGGCCCCCTCTGCTCAAGCCTTGGAGCAGCTGGTCACGCTGGCGCATTTCGCGCAGCATTTTGTCAATCGCAGATTCGGGGGGAAAAGCCATTTTGCGCCCTTTCGGGTGCATGATTGGCAAGCAATCGCCTGAATGTCAAGTTTTGCTCCCTATCGGGTGCATTTATGTCGTAAATACGCCTCGGCTGCTCTATTTGATCCCGCTCAGGCGCAAATTAACATCAATGCCCCGCCTGCTCCCCGCGTTCCAGTCCGCTGGCCGCTAGTTGCGCGTCGATCTGTTCCATCAGCCGGTCGAGTCCGGCCTGATCGTCGCTCTCTGCCCGGGCGACCAGCACGTCTTGCGTGTTCGAGGCGCGCAACAGCCACCAGCCGTCCGGGGTTGAAACCCGCACGCCGTCGGTGGCATCGACATCGGCCCCGGCGGCAGACAGCCGCCCGCGCACTTCTTCGACAACGGCAAATTTACGGCTTTCATCCACCTGAAAGCGCAGCTCGGGCGTATTGACCAGCGCGG
>VFKS01000215.1 GCA_009885425.1 Novosphingobium sp. | reverse complement strand
GCGCGGTTGGCTTTGCCTATCCGGGCAAACTCGTGGCCAAGGCGATTGACGTTTCAATCGGGCCGCTGGCCAAGCCGAGCACGCTCAAGGTGGCGCTGTTCAGCGGCGAGCTGGGCAAAGCGGTGACCGGGCGATTCAGCGGGACCGAGCTCAAGCTGTTTGCCGTGCCGCTCGATATGTCAGAGGTCGAGGGCGATCTGCGCTTTGCCAACAACGAACTCGACATCACGGGTGCTTCGCTAAAAGTTACGGACCGCACCAAGCCCGCCAAGTTTGAGCCAATGATTGCGCGCGATGGAGCGCTGCAGCTGCGATCGACCACTTTCACCGCGCAGGCCGTGCTGCGCGAACCCAAGAGCGACCGCGAAATCGTCCACACCAGTATCGAACATGATCTCGATACCGGGGTGGGCTTTGCCGATCTTAAGGTTCCCGGCATCCTGTTCGACGACAAATTGCAGCCAACCATGCTGACCTATGCCGCGCAGGGCGTGATCGCGTTGGCCAAGGGTATAGTCAGCGGTACCGGGCGGATTGACTGGAACGAACGCAATCTGACCAGCACCGGTCGGTTCAGTACCGATGGTCTCGATTTCGCCGCCGCCTTCGGCCCGGTCAAGGGCACGCGCGGGACGGTGGTATTCATCGATCTGCTCGGCCTGGTCACGGCTCGCGATCAGCGGCTGACGCTGGCGACGATCAATCCGGGGATCGAGGTTCACGATGGCGAACTGTCATTCCAGCTGGAGCCGGACCGCGTATTGGCGGTCAACGGCGCGAAATGGCCGTTTATCGACGGCACACTGGAATTGCTGCCGACCCGGATGGTGCTGGGCGGAGCCGAAGTGCGGCGCTTTACGATGAAGGTCACCGGGGCCAACATGGCCAAATTCGTCAACCAGCTCGAACTGTCCAACATTTCCGCATCGGGCATCTTTGATGGCACATTGCCGCTGGTGTTTGACGAGGAGGGTGGGCGGATCGAAGGCGGCTTGTTGGTCTCGCGCCCGCCGGGCGGGAACGTCTCCTATGTCGGCGAACTGACCTACAAGGATCTCTCGGCGATGGGCAACTATGCCTTTCAGGTGCTGCGCAGCCTCGATTACGTCCGGATGGAAATCGGGCTCGACGGCCAGATTGATGGCGATATCCTTACCACCTTCCGGATCGCAGGGGTGCGCCAAGGCCCCGGCAGCAAGCGCAATTTCATCACCCGGCAACTCGGTAAGCTGCCGGTGCAGTTCAATATCAACATCCGCGCGCCGTTCTATCAGCTCGTCACTTCGTTCAAATCGTTGTACGATCCTGATTATGTTCGCGATCCGCGCAGTCTGGGGCTGATCGGCGCTGACGGCAAAAAGCTTGATCCGAGCGCGCCACTACCCGATCCGAGCCCAGCGCCGAGCCCCGCCACTTTGCCTCCGGCCCAACCGCCGCAGCCGAAAAACGATGATATTCAGGATTCAGACAGCAGGACTACACCATGAACAGTCATGAATTGACCAACCGCGCCCGGATTGCGACAACCTTGCCCATGCAGGGGAATCAAATCGGGAAACGGCGGTCGCACCAGACGCGGAAACGCGCACTGGCGATGGTGATTGGCGGCGCGGTTGCGCTTTCGGGTTGTGTATCGGTCAATGCACCGGACAAGCCGATCGTGATCGAACTTAACATCAACATCAAGCAAGAGGTGATCTATCGGCTTGCGGCGGATGCCGGAAAGACGATTGATGAGAACGCCGGAGCTTTTTGAGGACTTACCATGTTGAAGACTTTGACCACTACCGCTTCAAAGTATGCGCCCCTGGCGCTGATCGCTGGCGCCGTTGCGCTGGGTGCGCTGGCATTGGCGTTGTCGACCCCGGCTTCGGCCCAGCAGCAGCGCGATCCGGCCTATGCCGCCGCCCGCGCTGCCGGGCAGGTTGGTGAGAAGGTTGACGGATATCTTGGCTTCCCGACCCCGCCCAGCGCCGAAGTGCGCCGCATGGCTGATGACATCAACATCAAGCGCCGGGCAATCTATGCCGAAAAGGCGGCCGAGCAGCGCGCGACGGTCGATCAGTATGCTTTCACCACCGGCTGCCTGCTGATTGCGAAAACGGCCATGGGTGAAAAGTATCAGGCTACCGATGGTTCCTGGCAGACCCGCACCGCCGCCGCCCCTTTGCGCGATCCGCGCTGCCCGTAAGCACGCGGGGCTGGTTTGAAACGAGACGCGGGGCGGGGTGCTGACAGGCACCTCGCCCCGCTGCTTTTCCGCAGTGCAGCAGGCGCGGTTGACTTGCGCGGGCAGCCTTCCTAAAGGGGCCGCGCGCAGCCACCTTTGCCTCGGCAGAGTGCGGCTGTGCGCTAGTTTTTCCGGTCGGTTTGGCCCTTTGGGGCACCCGTACCAAGCAGGGCTATCGCGTGACCGATTCGGGCGAAAATGGCGGCGGGGGTAATCTCGACCGCAGGATCGCTGAAGCACAGGCGAACCATACCCGCGGGATCAGTTCCGCCGAAGGCAGCGCCGAAACGCGCGGTTGGGCGGTCGGGATCGAATTTGTGGGAACCGTGCTGGTCTGCGGGTTTATCGGCTGGTCGTTTGATCGGTGGATGGAACTCAAGACGCCCTGGGGACTGATCGTGATGCTGCTGCTCGGCTTTGCTGCCGGAACGCGCCGCGCGATGCAGACTTCGGCCAGTTTTGATAGCGACCCCGGCAACGATCCGAAGCGCTGAAGGAGTATTTCGTGGCCAATCCGATGGAGCAGTTCGCAGTCAAGACGATCAAGCCGCTCGAGGTAGCCGGCTATGACGTCTCGTTCACGAACTCCTCGCTGTGGATGCTGATCGCGCTGGTCGCGGTCTCAGCGTTCCTGTTCATCGGGACCGCCAAGCCGCAACTGGTCCCCGGCCGGATGCAGGCCGCAACCGAATATCTCTATGATTTCGTGCGAAAGATGCTCGATGAGAATGTCGGCCCTGAAGGCCGCCGGTTCGCGCCGCTGATCTTCTCGATCTTCATTTTCGTGCTGGCCTGCAACCTGCTCGGCCTGATCCCGTGGGTTGGTGCATTCACACCGACCAGCCACGTGGTGGTCACGTTTGGGCTGGCGATGATCGTCTTTGTGACGGTCTGCATCGTCGGGTTCTGGCACCATGGCCTGCACTTTTTCAGCCTGTTCTGGCCGAAGGATTCGAACATCTTTCTGGGCGCCTTCGTGTTCCTGATCGAATTCCTCAGCTTCCTGACACGCCCGTTCACGCTGGCGATCCGACTGTTTGCCAACATGACCGCAGGCCACGTGCTGCTGAAGGTGTTCGGCACCTTCGTGGTGACGCTCGGCTCGTTCGGCGCGCTGCCCTATGTCTTGGGTGCACTGCCGCTCGTCGTGGTGGTCGCGTTGACCGCGCTTGAAGTGCTGATCGCGGTCGTTCAGGCCTATGTTTTCGCTTTGCTCGCTTCGTTGTACCTCAACGATGCGGTCAATCTCCACTAAGTTCTTGTCTCAACACACTTTCTAGCAAGGGAATTTCACCATGGATCCAGCATCTGCAAAACTCATCGGCGCCGGTCTGGCTGCAATCGGTGCAGGCCTTGCCGCCATCGGCGTGGGCAATATCTTCGGTCAGTACCTCAACGGTGCCGTGCGTAACCCGGAAGCCGACGCCAAGATGGGCGGCCGCCTGATCTTTGGTTTCGCGGTTACCGAAGCGCTTGGCCTGATCGCGGCAGTTGTCGCGCTGGCACTTGCGTTCGGCTGATTTAAGCGCCGGCCGGTAACCCCGGCCGGCGTTCCTCCCGCTCGTTTCAGGCAGGGACTACGATGCCCCAGTTCGATTTCGCGAATGTCGCTTGGCCCCAGTTGGCCTGGCTAGCGCTGCTTTTTATCGTGCTCTACTTTGGCGTGGTCCGGATGACCTTGCCCAAGTTGGGTAAGGTGATGGAGCAGCGCGAAGACAAGATCACAGGAGACCTCAGTGCAGCTCAGGCTGCCAAGGAAACCGCCGATCAGGTCGATGCGCGCTATCACGCCGAAATGGACACCAGCCGCGAACAGGCCCGCCTAGCGATCTCTGCTGCCAAGGCTGATGCAGCCAAGGCCAGCGAAGCGCGCCTCGCCACTGCGGCCAGCGCGGCCGATGCTGAAATCGCGGCCGCCGAAGCCCGGATTGCCAAGGCCAGCGCCAAGGCTGAAGGGGCGCTGCGCGATGCCGCAGCCGAAAGCGCGCAAGCGATCGTCGCCAAGCTGACCGGGGTCGAGCCCAAACTCGCCGCCGCCCAGCAAAGCGTCGCGGCGCAGTTCTGAAGGCCGGACAATGACCAACACTTTCCTGATCCTTGCCGAAGCCGCTCATGGCGGTGAACATGCTGAAGCCAAGCTACTTGGCCTTGGCGCAGAAGGCTGGGTTTATGTCGGGATCACGATCTTTTTTCTGATCGCGATTTTCAAGTTCAAGGCCCACAAGCAGATTATTGCGGGGCTCGATGCACAGATCGCCGATACCCGGCGCTCGCTCGATGAAGCCTTGGCTATCCGCAAGGAAGCCGAAGCGCTGCTGACCAGTGCCAAGGCCCAGCAGGCCGCCAGCGCCAAGGAAGCCAAGGGCATCATCGCTCACGCCGCGCACGAAGCCGAAGCGATCATCGCCAAGGCGCAGGCCGATACCGCCGATCTGATCATCCGCCGCGAAAAGATGGCGCAAGACAAGATTTCCGCCGCCGAACGCACTGCCGTCGAAGCGCTCCGCGCCCAGACCGCCGCTGCCGCTGCTGGCGCTGCCCAAGCACTCATTTCCGCGACCCACGACGCCAAGGCCGACAAGGGCCTGGTCGATGAAGCGATCGCCGGACTCTAAACGATATTCCGAGCTGGAGAGGGGAAAGGGTGGCCTATGGGCCGCCCTTTTTCGTCTATGGCTCCAACACAACCTTCCCGACAATCTCCCGCGCGGCCATCGCCTCAAACGCCTCACGCCAGCGGTCAAGTGGCAGTGTGCGGTCGATGTGCGGGTTAAGCTTTCCTTCCACCGCCAAGGCCAGCATCGCATCGCGGATCGCACGCCCACGTTCAGGAAAGCGGCGGGCGTATTCACCAGCGCGGACCCCGACGACCGAGAAGCCCTTGATCAGCGGGATGTTGGTTGAAATGTCAGCGATCCGGCCGCCCGCAAAGCCAACCACCAGCAGCTTGCCGCCAAAGGCCACACAGCGCGTGCTTTCATCGAAAATGTCGCCGCCGACCGGATCATAGACCAGATCGCACAGCGCCCCGCCGGTGATCTCGGCCACTTGTTCGCGGAATTTGCCTGTGGCCAGCAGCACGGCATTGGGCTGGCAGGCGGCCTCGAGCGCCTCCAGCTTGGCCGGCGAGCCGCTGGCCGCAATCACCCGGGCGCCCAGCGCCTTGGC
>VFKS01000323.1 GCA_009885425.1 Novosphingobium sp. | reverse complement strand
CCGGCGCTGCTCGCGCTCAGCATCGGGCCGGTGTTCTTTCTGGTTTCGGCCCAGGCCCCGCTGATGCAGCGCTGGTACGCGGTTCACCCGCAAGCAGGGGAGCCGTGGGCGCTCTATGCCGCGTCCAACCTTGGCAGTTTCGGCGGGCTGATCGCCTATCCGCTGCTGGTCGAGCCACTGCTACCGATCCGTGCTCAGGCCTGGCTGTGGAGCGCGGGCTATCTGGTCCTGTTAGGGCTGATCGCACTGTGCGCGCGGGCCCGCCGCGGCTTGCGCGAAGCGGCGCTGGTTCAGGCCGCGGCTCGAGCCGAGCCAATTCCGGCACGGCGGATGGCGCTGTGGATCGTGCTCGCGGCGGTCCCTTCGGGGCTGATGCTATCGACTACAACGCACCTGACCACTGATATCTTTGCCATGCCGCTGCTGTGGGTGATCCCGCTCGGGATCTATCTGTTCAGCTTCGTGATCGCCTTTGCCGACCGGCGCGGGGCGGCGCATGCGGTGACCGCGTTGGCCTGGCTGGCCACGCTCAGCATCGGGGGGCTCGCGATGGTTTCGCAAGGGTCGAACGGATTGCTGCCGGTGATCGCCAGCGTGGCCTTGCTGTTCTTCATCTGCGTTGCGCTCCACGCCCGGCTTTATGATCTGCGTCCAGCGCCGCAGCAGCTGACCACATTCTACCTCGCGATGTCGATCGGCGGTGCGCTCGGCGGTTTGTTCACCGCCTTGATCGCGCCGCTGGTGTTCGACTGGGTGTGGGAGCATCCGCTGCTGGTGATCGCGGCGGCGCTACTGTTGCCGCGCGAACGGCTGCTCGACTGGACCCGGTTGGGCGGATTGCAGGCCGAGCTCAAGTATCTCGCGATCGGCTCGTTGGTGGCGGCGGCGGCTGTGCTGGCGTGGTTCCTCTATGATGCCAACCAGTTGTCCGGGGACCGCAGCCTGATCCATTGGGCGCTATCGGCAGGTCTGGCGCTGGTCGGTCTTGCCTTGGTCCCGTGGCGGCCTCTGGCCTTGTTGGTGCTGGGCGCAGCGCTGCTGGTCCAGGGCGGGTTCGATACGATCAAGGACAGCCTCGAGGGGGTGCGGCTGCGCAGCTACTTCGGGATTTACACCGTGCGCGATTACCCCAGCCGCAAGCTGCGCACGCTTGCTCACGGCACTACGCTGCACGGCCAGCAATCGACCGATCCGGCGCTGCGCTGCCTGCCGATGAGTTACTATGGCCCGGGTTCCGGGGCCGGGATCGGCTTTGCCAACGCCTCGCGGCTGTTTCCGCTGCGGCCCAAGCTGGGCGTGGTCGGGCTGGGGACGGGTTCGCTACTGGGCTTTGCCCGGCCCGATCAGGCCTGGACCGTGTTCGAGATTGACCAGACCGTACTCGGCCTGTCGCAGCGCGGCCACTTCACGTACCTGACCCACTGCGCCCCGCAGGCAAAGGTGGTGCTGGGCGATGCCCGGATCGCCTTGGGCCGGGTCCGCGCCGGGGCGTTCGATCTGCTGGCGATCGATGCGTTCTCGTCCGATTCGATTCCCCTGCACCTGTTCACGCATGAGGCGTTCGGGGTCTATTTGGATGCACTCAGCCCGCGCGGGATCCTGCTGGTCCACATCTCCAACCGTTATATCGAGCTCGAACCGGCGCTGATGGCCGAGGTTGCGGCGCGCGGCCTGCACGCTTCAGTGCGAGAGGATGTGCCGCCCGCTGGCGGGCCGTGGGTCGCCTCGACCTGGGTTGCCGTTTCGCGCGATGCCGATCAACTCAAGACCATGGCGGCAATGGCGCCTGCGATGCCATGGCGCAAACCCGGCCCGGAGGCGGCGCAGGTCTGGACCGATGATCACGCCTCAATCCTGCCCTATGTCACCTGGCGCAACTTTCTGGGGAAACCATGAACCGTCCCGACACCACTATCGTTGCCTTCCGCGGCAAGACCCCGCGCATTCACGACAGCGCTTTCATCGCCCCCGGCTGCCGGATCATTGGCGATGTCGAGATCGGGCCGGATGCCAGTGTCTGGTACAATTGCGTGCTGCGCGGCGATGTCACCCGGATCGTGATCGGGGCGCGAACCAATGTTCAGGATGGCACCGTGATCCATTGCGACGGCCCGATGCCCGGCGCGCCCGATGGCTTCCCCACGCTGATCGGGGATGACGTGCTGATCGGCCACATGGCGATGCTCCACGGGACGGTGATCGAGGACAAGGGCTTCGTCGGGTTCGCCGCGCAGACCATGAACGGCTGTGTGATTGAGGCCGAAGCGATGCTCGCCGCCGGCGCCCTGCTCGCCCCCGGCAAACGGATCCCGGCCCGCCAATTGTGGAGTGGCCGCCCGGCCACCTTCATGCGCGATCTCGATGACCGGATGATCGCCGGGCTGCAAATGGGCGTGGGGCACTACGTCGAGAACGCCAAGCTCCACGCGGCGTTGTATAATGGCCAAACCGAAGGCTGATTTTCCGCCTACCGCCGCGATCCGCGCGCTGGCCGACGGTGAAGGGCGGCTGGTGCTGCGGGTGACGCCGGGCGCGCGGACCGAGAGCGTTGAACTCGGCGATGGCGTGGTGCTGATGAAAGTGCGGACCAAGCCTGAAGGCGGCGCGGCGAACGATACTGTGCTCGAACTGCTGGCCAAGGCGCTGGGCATAGCGACGTCACGGCTTCGCTTGTTGCGCGGCGCAACCGCGCGCGACAAACTGGTGCAGCTCAGCTGACCGACAGCCTCCGAGCAAACAGCGCGAGCGCCGCTGCCCAAACTGCTGCCAGCCATAGCGCCATGTCGGGCCAGGTCAGCATGGCATAGGCCCCGGATACCGCACCCAGCGCAAGGCCAAGCCATAGTAAGAGCCAGCCCTCCCAGCCTTTGCCGCCGGTCCCCATCACCTTGGCCGCCAAGCCTTGCGCGAACCTTACCAACGCCCCGGTCATATAGGTCAGCCCGACCGAAACCTCGCCATCGCGTTGGAAGGTGTTGTTGAGCGCGCCCATCGCCAGGACCAGCAGGGCCAGTGTCAGCTCGATTCGCGGCGACAAGGCCGCTCCGCCGAGCAATCCGGCAACCAGCACCAGCACCGCAAACTTGCGCCGCGGCCCAGCCTTGGCGGCCAGTACCGCGCCGCCAAATACGCCCAACACAAAACCTGCGACCAACAATGCCGGAATCGCCGCACTGCGCGGGGCCGCAATCAGGTCAACCCCGAGCCGGGTGGTGTTGCCTGACATGAACGAGACGAAATAGCGATCAGCGGAAAGAAATCCGACGGCATCGACATAGCCCGCCAGCGCGGCTGCGGCGATGGCCAGTCGGCGACGGGTGCGATCAATGGCGTTCATTGACGCGCCCTAGCCGGGCCCGGGCATATTCTGGCGCGGGGCCAATCAATCGCCCTCGCCGCTCGCCTCCGGTGCGGCCTTGCCTTTGCGCTTTGGCTTGGCCTGCGCTTCGGCGACCGGGGCGGCAGACTTTTTGCTGCGCTTGTCCAGTTTGGGCGGGGCCGGGGTCAATTCGAAGGCCAGGGCTTCGTCCTTGACCGAAACGTGCACCTCACCGCCGTGGCGCAATTTGCCGAACAGCAGTTCTTCGGCCAGCGGTTGTTTGACCTTGTCCTGGATCAGCCGGGCCATCGGCCGGGCGCCATAGAGCTTGTCATAACCGCGCTTGCCCAGCCAATCGCGGGCGTCGCTGTCAAACTGGATGTGGACGTTCTGATCGGCCAGTTGCAGTTCCAGTTGGAGCACGAACTTTTCGACCACCCGCGCGATCACTTCGGTGCCAAGGTAGGCAAACGGCACGATCGCATCGAGCCGGTTGCGGAATTCGGGGCTGAACATCTTTTTGACCGCTTCGTCCCCGGCATCGGCCTTGGACACGTCGCCAAACCCGATCCCTTGGCGGGCCATGTCGCTGGCCCCGGCATTGGTGGTCATGATCAGCACAACATTGCGGAAATCGACCGTTTTGCCGTGGTGATCGGTCAGGCGGCCGTTGTCCATCACCTGCAATAGGATGTTGAACAGATCGGGGTGGGCCTTTTCGATTTCGTCGAGCAACAGGACGCAGTGCGGCTGCTGGTCGATCGCATCGGTCAGCAATCCGCCCTGATCATAGCCGACATAGCCCGGAGGCGCGCCGATCAGGCGGCTGACCGAATGCCGTTCCATATATTCGGACATATCGAACCGCTGGATCGGAATGCCCATGATGCTGGCAAGCTGCTTGGCCACTTCGGTCTTGCCGACCCCGGTCGGGCCGCCGAACAGGAACGAGCCAATCGGCTTTTCAAGATCACGCAGCCCGGCGCGCGATAGCTTCATCGCGCTCGACAGCACTTCGATCGCGTGGTCCTGGCCGAACACCACGCGTTTAAGGTCCTTGGCCAGATGCTCGAGCGCCGCTCGATCGTCGCTGGAAACCGATTTGGGCGGGATCCGCGCCATGGTTGCGATCACGGCTTCAATCTCGCGCGCGGTGATGATCTTTTTGCGCTTCGATGGGGCCACCAGCATCTGCATTGCGCCAACCTCGTCGATCACGTCGATCGCCTTGTCGGGCAATTTGCGGTCATTGATGTAGCGCGCCGAAAGCTCGACCGCGGTCTTGATCGCATCGGGCGTGTACTTGACCTTGTGGTGTTCCTCGAAGGCGCTGCGTAGGCCCTTGAGGATCTTGATTGTGTCCTCGATGGTCGGTTCGTTGACATCGATTTTCTGGAACCGGCGCAGCAGCGCGCGGTCCTTTTCGAAGTGGTTGCGAAATTCCTTGTAGGTGGTCGAGCCGATGCAGCGGATCGCGCCAGACGACAGCGCGGGCTTGAGCAGGTTGGAAGCATCCATCGCCCCGCCGCTGGTTGCCCCGGCGCCGATCACGGTGTGAATCTCGTCGATGAACAGCACCGCATCGGGCATCTTTTCGAGCTCGCTGACGACCTGCTTGAGCCGCTCCTCGAAATCACCGCGATAGCGGGTGCCGGCGAGCAGCGCGCCCATGTCGAGCGAATAGATCACGGCGTTGGCCAGCACTTCGGGCACTTCGCCCTCAATGATCTTGCGCGCGAGGCCTTCGGCAATCGCGGTTTTGCCGACGCCGGGATCGCCAACATAGAGCGGATTGTTCTTGGACCGGCGGCACAGGATCTGGATTGTCCGGTCAACTTCGGGGCCGCGCCCGATCAGCGGATCAATCTTGCCGGCCAGCGCCCGCTCGTTGAGGTTGACGCAGAACTGGTCTAGCGCCGAATCCTTCTTGCCATCCTTGCCCACAGCGGCCTTGTCTTCCTGCGCTGGGGTTTCGGGAATGTCGCTGCCTTGCGGGCTGCGATCTTCGATCCGCTTGCCGCCCTTGCCGATCCCGTGGCTGATATAGCTGACCGCGTCGAGCCGGCTCATATCCTGCTGCTGGAGGAAATAGACCGCATAGCTGTCACGCTCGGAAAACAGCGCGACCAGCACATTGGCGCCGGTGACGGTATCCTTGCCGCTCGACTGGACGTGCAGGATCGCGCGCTGGATCACCCGCTGGAACCCGGCGGTCGGTGCGGGATCGCCCTTTTCCTGGGTTTTGAGTGATTGGTATTCCTGATCGAGGTACTGCTTCACCACTTCGGCCAATTCGCCCAAATCAACACCGCAGGCGGTCATCACTTGTGCTGCATCGGGATCCTCGATCAGCGCGAGCAACAAATGCTCGAGAGTCGCATACTCGTGGCTGCGCTCCGACGCATTGGTCAGCGCGGTATGCAGCGTTTTTTCGAGGCTTTGGGCGAAGCTGGGCATCTATCGATCTCTCACTAGGGAGGGTGTGGCCTGTGACGGTGAATTTGGCACTGCCAGACAATATGAAGAAACAGAGTTAACCAAACCTATATGGGGACCCGCCGGGGCTGTGAAAAGAGCGGGAACCTGCATCAGCTTGAGCCTAGGTCGGTTATGGGCTTGAACAGGGCATCGGCGGCCGAGCGGTGCGCTGCAACTTTGTTACGGTGGGCAATAACCCGGACAATCTCGGCTTCGAGCAAAGCGATCCGTTCACCAAGCTCGTCCTGCGAATAGGAATCGAGCAATTCCTTCGCCAGCAGGCTGGCGGCATCGCCTTTTGCACGGGGCAGGTCATCATCCATCTTGCCAACCTGAATCGGACGGCGCGCGCTTGCTGTCAACGGGTCAAAAGGGTAGGTGCCGTGGCCGTGGCCTCATGGCAACAGGGGACAGACAAATGGCTGAATCGCTTCCGAAAACGATGCTGGCTGCGCATTTTGAAGCCCCCGGCGGGCCCGAAGTGCTTCAATTGATGGAACTGCCCATGCCGGTGCTGCAGGCCGGCGATGTGCTGATCAAGGTCGCCTATGCCGGGGTCAACCGCCCCGATGTGATCCAACGCCGCGGCTTTTACCCCGCACCGCCGGGCGCCTCGCCGGTGCCGGGGCTGGAGGTTTCGGGCGAAGTCGTGGCGCTCGGCGAAGGGGCCGATCCGGCGCTGCTGAGCCAAATGGTCTGCGCGCTGACCCCGGGCGGCGGCTATGCCGAATATTGCCGGGTGCCCGCGGGGCACTGTCTGCCGGTGCCCGCTGATCTGCCGCTTGATCAGGCGGCCGCACTGCCCGAAACGCTGTTTACCGTTTGGCACAATGTGTTTGAGCGTGGCTATGCCAAGGAAGGTGAGACGATCCTCGTCCATGGCGGGACCAGCGGAATCGGTTCAATGGCGATCATGCTGGGGAAAGCCTTCGGACTGACTGTGATCGTTACCTGCGGCGGGGCCGACAAATGCGCCGCCGCGCTGAAGATCGGGGCGGACCACGCGATTGATTACAAGGCGCAGGATTTCGTCGAGGAAGTCGCCCAGATTACCGGCGGCAAGGGGGTAGAGCTGGTGCTCGACATGGTCGCAGGCGACTATGTGCCGCGCAACCTCAACTGTCTGGGCGAAGATGGCCGCCATGTCACCATTGCGGTCCAGGGCGGCTTGCAGGCCACGATCAACATGGCCCAAGTGATGCAGCGCCGCCTGCACCTGACCGGATCGACGCTGCGCCCACGCACCGACACGTTCAAGACGCTACTGGCGCAAGAGATTGCCCAGCTGGCCTGGCCCCTGGTCGAAGCGGGCACGCTGCGTCCGGTGATGGATCAGACTTTTGCGCTGGCGGATGCCGCCGGGGCCCACGCGCGGATGGAATCGGGCGCACACATTGGAAAGATTGTGCTGGCGGTGGCTCAATAGTCTCCGCCGCTGTCCCACCCGCCATTTGACGGGCTTTCGGTGCGCAGCTTGTAATTGTCCTTGAACAACCAGCCCAGCGCATCGCGACGCTTTTGCTTTT
>VFKS01000493.1 GCA_009885425.1 Novosphingobium sp. | reverse complement strand
CCGGTCTTGCCGAACTGGCCGGAGCCGCCGGGCTGCTCCAGCCATGGTCGCAGCCGTTGCGCCGTGCAGCTGGGTGGGGGCTGGCGGCCTATGCGCTGTGCGTCTGGCCGGCCAATTTCCAGCACCTACTGCTCGATCTCGACCGCACGGATGGCGGGGCGGGGCTGGGGTATCACATTCCCCGGCTGGCCTTTCAGCCGGTGTTGATCTGGCTGGCGCTTTGGGTGGGCGAGGCGACCGACTGGCCGTGGACCGCCCGCCTCAAACGGCAATCTGGCGGATAGGCGGGACGGCCCAGCGCCACCATAGTGCGCCCAATCCGGCCACCATCGCCGAAATGGCAAAGGCCCAGCCATAGGAACCAAAGGCATCCACGATCAGTCCAGTAGCAACCGGACCAATGATCCCGGCCGCATTGCCGACTGCGTTTTGCACGCCAACCCAGCCGCCGGCCGCGCGTGGACCGGCAAAGATCTGCGCGACTGCATAAAGGTTCACCGAAACGAAGCCCGAGCCAATTCCTGCAATCACCAAACAGGCCCCGAGCTGCCAGGTCCCTTGCGCGAACCACACCCCGGCAATCGCCGCGCCGACGGCAGCTTGCGCCACGGCCATGGTCCAGCGCCGCAGCGTCGCTTCATTGGCCCCGCGCGCGACCGCCCGGTCCGACAAGTGTCCAGCGGCGAGCGCGGCGATGCCCTGCGCCGCAAAGCTGAGTGTGGTGAGCAGGGTCATCTCGGAAATCGAATAGCCCAGCGTCTTGGTCAGGTATAGCGGCAGCCAGGCCAGCAGGAAATAGAAGCCGTAATTCGCCAGAAAATGCGCCACCCCCATGCTCCAAAGCGCGGGCAGGCGCAGCAGTTGGCCCAGCGGAACCGGTGCTACCACCGGAGTCCCGAGGTTTTTGGAGCGCAGCGGAGCCGAGGCAAAGTGCCACGGTACCAACCACAGCAAGGTGACCAGCCCGAAGATCCAGAAGATCGGCCGCCAGCCAGCCGCTTCCAGGATTACGCCGCCGGCCAGCGCCCCCACTGCGGGACCGAAAGCCAGTGCCGCGCCGATCAAGGCGTTGGCGCTGCCGCGCTTCTCGGCGGGGACCTCGGCCGCAAATATTTTGGAGCTGCCAGGAAAGGCAATGCTTTCCCCCAGCCCCAGCAGCAGGCGCAGCACGATCAGAACGACCAGCCCATCGACAAAGCCCATCAGCACTGTTGCCAGCGCCCACAGCGTTATTCCCACGGCGAACATCCGGTAAACGCAGAACCGGTCGCACAGCCAGCCGACAAAAATGCAGAGCGGGGCATAGACCCAAAAGAACGCAGAAACCGCTATACCAAAGCCGGTGGCGGACAGTGATAGCTCGGCCTTCATCAACGGCGCCGCCACACCTATCGCCCCGCGATCAACGTAATTGAGCAGCACAGACAGCGCCAGCAGCGCCACGATCCACCCGATCCGCGCAGGCGATGCGCCCCCGCCGTTCGCTATGTTGGCCACATTCATCCCCCACCCGTTTGGGCAAGGCTAGCATGGAACGTCCCGGTTGGGCTATGCCCTTGCCATGACCCAGCCCATCCTAGTGCTCACCACCGGCGGCACGATCGACAAGAACTACTTCGACGCCTTGTCGGAATACCAGATCACTGACAGCGGCATCCCAGCACTGCTCAAGGAAGCGCGGGTGGCGCTGCCGTTCCGGGTGGTCGAACTGATGCGCAAGGACAGTCTGGAACTGACCGACGAGGACCGCCTGACCATCGCCCACGCCGCGCGTGAAGCGCCGGAACTGCGGATCATCATTACCCACGGTACCGATACCATGACCGAAACCGCGCAAGTGCTCGACCTTGGAGCTCCCGGCAAAACCATCGTCCTGACTGGCGCGCTGAGCCCTGCGCGGTTCACTGAGACCGACGCCGGCTTCAACCTAGGCATGGCCTTCGCCGCTGTTCAAACCGCGCCGCCCGGCGTGTGGATCACGATGAGCGGGCAGGTGTTCGACGGGCTGCGGGTGCGGAAGGATCGGGAAGCGGGGCGGTTTGTGGCGGTTTAATCTTCGTCCGGCACCACTTTGAACGGCCCCAGCCGATAGCGCGCGATCTTCATCCGGCCATCTTCCCGGACGAACTCCAGTTCAAGTTTGGCTATTCTTTTCTGTTCACCATCAGCGGAGTAGCGGTGGATTGATCCGGATATACGGGCGTGGTCCCGATCAGTGCCTTCGATCCGGTCGAACTTGAGGTAGTCACTTTTTAGTGCGGCGCGGAGATCATTCACCCTGCCCAGAGCAGAGCGGATGAACAGTTCATCCAGAGCAGTTCCTTCTTGTGTGCCCCGATGTTCAAGCTGGCGAGCCAGCGAATAGGCTTCACCAGCAGCCCGGCGATCGCCGCGCAGACTCGTGCAAATAGCCAGAAGGGAGGGAATGTTGCGGAACTCATCAGGCTTGAGCGCGCTGCAGTCGGGCAAGTTGGCCAAGGCCTGATCGGCCATGGCAGAAGCGTAGGGCACGGCGGGGCCATCGGCGCAGGAATTTTCGGTTGCAAGCTGGCCTGCACGTTTCAGGTCTTGGTCAACGGCTTCGATCACCACCACCCAGCTATGAAGGCAAATAGCTATCTCACCGTCGCTCGTTCTGGCTGCGCCGGGTTTGCCATTCTCCAGTCCAATGGGAAGCCGGGCAACACTGTCCCAGCTTGCGGCGCTGGCTGGCGCAAGCAGCGGTGGGGTGCAGTGCGGCGAACCGGCACAGGGGAGGCGTAGTTCGACCTGCGCGCTGCCATCGGCGCTCTGGATGAAGCTGATCGCCAGCAGATCATTGCCATAGCCATCGACAAACATCGTCCGGCGGACGGATTTGCCCTTTTTGGCAAACTGCTCAACCGGATCAAGTCCATAGAGGCCGCGCATCTTGCGCTGCACTTTCTCACTGCACCGGTCGTTGCCATCATCGTCGCCGCAGCCGCGGTCCCAGACGCTTGGCTTGTTCTCTGCAGCCTGCAAAGGTTCGGTCACAGGTCCGGTAGCCATTAGGAAAGCCGCGATCCATGCTGAATGAAGCGCTTTCATCGTCAATCCTTCGCTCCCGACCCAACCATGACGGTCAATTTCTTGAAATACGCGAGGCAAACGTAACGGAAAAACCTTTCGGCCGATAGGTCAGGCCAAACGTCCCAATTTCTCCAGATCGGCGGGCGTATTGATATTGCTGGGCGGGCTTTCGAACACGACACTGCGTGCACCCAGCCGCTTGATAAAATGCCGCATCGAATGGCGTTCGTCGCTCGCCAAGATGGCGTCGAGCAGGGCCAGCGCGGCGACCGGCCACAGGCCGATGATCGGCTGATTTACGACATAGGCCGGGGCTGGTTCAAGCGTTGCGCGCAGTTCGGTCGGTATGCCGAGCGTATCGACGCCCAGGCTCAGAACCTGATCAAAACCCGCATCGGCGGCATAGGCCAGCGCGCCCGCAAGTCCTGCCAGCGGGCCCATGTCGGGCCCTGGCCGGTCGCTGATGCAGTGATACCCGGCGTGCTGGCGGCCCACTATGACCAGCGCATCGCATTGCGCGGATAGCGATGATG
>VFKS01000118.1 GCA_009885425.1 Novosphingobium sp. | reverse complement strand
GTTGGCCGGCCAAGCTGCTGGCACAGTGCATCGATCGCTGGAAGAACAAGGGTCTGAACCCGCAGGACCTGTCTGCTGGAGATTCAGAGGCCTATGCAAACGGTCAGGGACAGAAGTTCTACCGGCTCTATCAGGACCGGCTAAAGGCGCTCAACGCCTGCGATTTTGGCGATCTTCTGCTGCATATGCTCAACATTCTGCGGACCCACCGCGACCTGCTGGAGCAATATCAGCAGCGCTTCAAATACGTCATGGTCGACGAATATCAGGACACCAATCAGGTCCAGTACCTGTGGCTGCGGCTGCTGGCGCAGGGGCACAAGAACATCTGTGTGGTCGGCGATGATGACCAGTCGATTTATTCATGGCGCGGCGCAGAAGTTGCCAATATCCTGCGGTTTGAGCAGGATTTTCCCGGCGCCAAGGTGATCAAGCTGGAGCAGAATTATCGCTCCACTCCGGACATCCTCGCCGCTGCTTCCGGACTGATCGACGCCAACAGCCACCGGCTTGGTAAGACGCTGTGGACCGATAAGAACGGCGGCGACAAAGTCCGGGTGATCGGCGTGTGGGACGGGCCAGAGGAAGCCCGCCGGGTCGGCGAAGAGGCCGAGCGGCTGGAGCGTGAGGGGGCCAGCCTTGCCACGGTCGCGATCCTAGTCCGCGCCCAGTTCCAGACCCGCGAGTTCGAAGACCGGTTCATTTCGATCGGCTTGCCCTACAAGATCGTTGGCGGGTTCCGGTTTTATGAACGCGCCGAAGTGCGCGATGCACTGGGCTATCTGCGGCTGATCTCGCAACCCAGCGACGATCTGGCGTTTGAGCGAATCTATAACAGCCCCAAGCGCGGGCTGGGTGACAAGACGCTGGAGAAAATCCACCGCCACGCCCGCGCCCGGGCGATCCCGCTCAGTCTTGCTGCAGTCGAGATCGTCGATACCGACGAGCTCCCGGCGCGGGCGCGCGGCACTCTGCTGAATTTCATGCGCGGTGTGGCGCGCTGGCGCGATGCAGCCAAAGTGCTCGCGCCGGCTGAACTGGTCCGGCAAGTGCTGGAGGAAAGCGGCTATACTGACGCGCTGCAGGCCGAAAAGAGCGCTGAAAGCGCAGGGCGGCTCGAAAACCTCACCGAACTTGCCCGTGCGATGGAAGAATACGAGACGCTGGGCGATTTCCTCGAACACGTCAGCCTGGTGATGGACAACGAGGCGAACGATAGCGCCGAAAAGCTGACGATCATGACGATCCACGCTGCCAAGGGGCTGGAATTCGACAATCTGTTTCTGGTCGGCTGGGAAGAAGGCGTGTTCCCCAGCCAGCGCGCAATGGACGAAGGCGGCCTCGCCAGTCTGGAAGAGGAACGCCGCCTGGCTTACGTTGCGATCACCCGCGCGCGGCGGCGCTGCACGATCCTGCATGCGGCCAACCG
>VFKS01000033.1 GCA_009885425.1 Novosphingobium sp. | reverse complement strand
GATCGCCCGCCCTGCCCGGTCTGTCAGGCGCGCAGCCTGCGTCCCGACGTGGTCTGGTTCGGCGAAATGCCCTACCGAATGGGCGAGATCTATGCCGCACTGCGCGAGGTCGACTTATTCGTTTCGATCGGCACCTCAGGCGCGGTCTATCCAGCGGCGGCTTTTGTCCAGAACGCGGTCGAGCTGGGCGCGCGGACGCTGGAGCTCAATCTGGAACGCAGCCAGGGTTCGCACTACTTCGACGAATCGCGGTTGGGCCCGGCGAGCGAGATTGTGCCAATGTGGGTGGAGGAGATGCTGGGATGACCGGACACACGGGCAGCTGTCATTGCGGCGCAATCGAACTCCAACTGCACGAGCCGCCGCTTGCAGTCAGCGAATGCAACTGTTCGATCTGCCGCCGCATTGGCGGGCTGTGGCACTACTGCGCTGTGGGTAGCCTGACAGTAACCGGTCCGGCTGTCGGTTATGTTCAGGGTGACCGGACACTGACCAACTGGCACTGCCCGACTTGCGCTTGCGTAACCCACTGGACCGCAATCGATCCGGACTATGGCAAAGTCGGCGTGAATATCCGGATGTTCGATCCCGCATTGTGGCAGGAATTGCCGCGACGGTTCGTCGACGGGGCAAGTTTCTAGCCGGAACACCCCCGGCATTTCGCATCCTTCGCGATCCGCATCGTCCTGAGCGACGGCACCAGCCCTTCGAACAGGTGGAGCTGGCCCCACTGCGGATCGCCCAGCGCAGTCTTGCCCTGCAAGATCACGCGAATCGCCTGCATCGCCGCAAAGGCCCCGACCATCCCAGCCATCGCGCCCAGCACGCCATCTTCTGCGCAGCTATCACAATCGTCCGAATCAAAGGCATCGCCCACGAAGCAGCGATAACAGCTATGCCCTTCAAGATGCCCGGCAAAGTTCGCCACTTGCCCTTGAAACCGGCCAATCGCTGCTGAAACTAGCGGCACGCCGAGCGCCACGCAGGCATCCGAAACCAGCAACCGAGTCCTGAAATTGTCACAACCATCGAGCACGACAGAGGCGTCTTCGAGCTTCCGCGCGGCGGGAATCCCCTCCCCCAATCGCCCAACCACCGCGCGGGGCCGGAGCGCCGGATCGAACCGCGCCACCCATTCTGCCGCGACCTCAGCCTTGGGCCGTCCGATATCGGCGGGGGTGAACAGGGTTTGGCGTTGCAGGTTGCTAAGCTCAACCACATCGCTGTCGATCAGGGTCAGATGGCCCACACCCGCACCGGCCAGATACTGCAGTGCCGGATTGCCGATCCCGCCGCAACCGACCAGCACGACATGTGCTGCTGCCAAAGCGACCTGCCCCGTCCCGCCCACTTCGGGCAGGACGATATGGCGGGCGAAGCGGTCAAGACGGTCGGGCGATAGCGACATCGGCTCTGGTCCCTAAGGCGAATTGGCGATGGCCGCAAAGGAAGTCTCTTGCCCCCACTCCGGTGATGCTGCACCTATTCCGTCAACAACCAGAAAAATGGGATGAGCGATGCATTACGCCGAGTTGAAACGCGCGCGCGAGGAATTGACCGGGCCGGGCGGCCAGTTTGAAGTGATCGATGTTGAGGTGCGCGGCCAGATGCTGCGGACTTTCAAGAATGCCCCGCCTTCGGTGCGCGAATTCTGGCTCTCCACTGCGGCCTTCGGAGACCTGCCCTATCTGATCTACGACGATGACGTGCTGACCTATGCTCAGGCCCACGATCAGGTCCGCGCGATCGCAGCCTGGCTGTGGGACCGCGGAATTCGTCCCGGTGACCGCGTCGCGATCGCGATGCGCAATTACCCCGAGTGGCTGACGATCTATTGGGCCTGCTGCGCAATCGGTGTCGCAGCGGTCGGGATGAATGCCTGGTGGACCGCGGAAGAGATGGACTTCGCGTTCACCGATTCGGCTCCCAAGGTGCTGTTCGCCGACAAGGAACGGCTCGACCGCTATCTGGCCAGCGAAGCCCATGGCGGTTCGATTCCCGCCGTCGGCATTCGGGTGGCAGATCTGCCTGCTGGTGCCATTCCCTATGCCGATGTGATTGCCCACCCCGGCGCCTTGCCGGATGTGACGGTCGATCCCGATGCCGATGCCTGCATCTTCTACACCAGCGGCACCACCGGCTTTCCCAAGGGAGCGCAGCTGACCCACCGGGGCTGCATTACCAATCTGCTCAACATGGCCTATGCCAGCACCTCGGGCTCGCTGGCGACCGAGCGGGCCACTGGCGTTCCGGCGCCGACCGTGCCGCCTTCGCCGACCGTACTTATCACCACTCCG
>VFKS01000177.1 GCA_009885425.1 Novosphingobium sp. | reverse complement strand
CGCAGGCCTTCCGAGGCATCGGCGATGAATTCGATCGTTCCGGCGCCCTGATAGTCCACCGCCTGCGCCGCGCGGACGGCGGCGGCGCACAGGTCGGCGCGGGTGGCTTCATCCATGCCGGGGGCGGGGGCTTCTTCGATTACTTTCTGGTGGCGGCGTTGCAGGCTGCAATCGCGTTCGAACAGGTGGACGACATTGCCGTGGCTATCCCCGAACACCTGCACTTCGATATGGCGGGGCGAGAGGATGTATTTTTCGATCAGCACGTGCTGGTTGCCGAAGCTGGCGCTGGCTTCGCGCTGGCACGAGGCGAGGCTATCTGCAAAATCGGCGGCGTCATCGACCCGCCGCATCCCCTTTCCACCGCCGCCCGCAACCGCTTTGATCAGCACTGGGTAGCCAATCTCTAAAGCGCGCTCGGCCAGAAACGCCGGGTCTTGGTTCGCGCCCAGATAGCCGGGTGTCACCGGCACCCCGGCGGCCTCCATCAGCGTCTTGGCGGCATCCTTCAGCCCCATCGCCTCAATCGATTCAGGACTAGGCCCAACCCAGATCAGGCCGGCGGCCGTAACCGCGCGGGCGAAATCGGCGTTTTCAGACAGGAAGCCATAGCCCGGGTGGATCGCCTCGGCCCCGGTGGCTTTGGCGGCGGCGATGATCTTGGCGCCGACCAGATAGGATTCGCGCGCCGGAGAGGCGCCGATATGGACCGCCTCGTCAGCCTGGCGGACGTGCAGCGCCTTCGCGTCGGCGTCGGAATAGACCGCAATGGTACGGATGCCCATTTCACGGGCAGTGCGGATGATCCGGCAGGCGATCTCGCCGCGGTTGGCGATCAGCAGTGATGAAAACATGGGGACAGTGGCTAGGGCTGAAATGGCGGCGCTGCAATGCCTCTTGCGTCCTAGCCGAGCCGACACTAGAGCGACCCGCAAACCACTCTGCTGCATTCCGAACGGGACACAATCCATGTCAGACCGCTTCAACACTACTGCCGGATGGACGCTGTTTTCCGGTATTGTCCTGCTCGGCCTTTCGGCCGTCAGCTCGCGCTATTTCCACGCCGACAAGGAACAGCGGCCCGAAAAGATGGGCTATGAAATTGCCGGTGTGGTTCAGGAAGGCGAAGGCGGCAAGGCAGCCGAACCGATCGAAGTTCTGCTGGCCAAGGCCGATCTGGCCAAGGGTCAGAAGGTTTTCGCCAAGTGCGCCAGCTGCCACTCGATCGAACAAGGCGGTGCAGCCGGGCTCGGCCCCAACCTTTACGGCACGCTTGGCGCTAATGTTGGCAGCCATGCCTTTGCCTATTCCGATGCGCTCAAGGGCAAGGGCGGCAAGTGGGACTGGGCCAACATGGACGCTTGGCTGACCAATCCGGCGACCTATGCGCCGGGCACCAAGATGAGCTTTGCGGGGCTGTCTGACGGTCAGGAACGCGCCAACCTGTTGGTGTTCCTCAATTCCAAGGGTTCCAACCTGCCGCTTCCGGCCGCGCCTGCTGCGGCAGCTCCAGCGGCTGAAGGCGATGCGGCCAAGGCTCCGGCTGAAGCGGCCAAGGAAGCGCCGAAGGCCAAGTAAGCCTTTCGGGCGTTCCGAATTCAAAGGGGCGGGGTCGAAAGGCTCCGCCCTTTTTGCGCTACCCCTTGAACCCCTGCGCGATCACGTACCATTCGGACGAATCCTTGCGGCTCGACGGCGGCTTGGCGTGTTTGACCGTGGCGAAGTGCTTTTTGAGCAGCGCCAGCAGATCGGAATCGGTTCCGCCCGCCAGCACTTTGGAAATGAAAGCCCCGCCCGGCGCGAGGTGCTGGATTGCAAAATCAGCAGCGGTTTCGACCAGGCCCATGGTCCGCAAGTGATCGGTCTGTTTGTGCCCCACAGTGTTGGCGGCCATATCCGACAGTATCAGATCGGGCGGGCCGTCCAGCGCTTCGGTGAGCGCGGCTGGGGCTTCGTCGGCCATGAAGTCCATTTCGAAAATGGTCACCCCTTCGATCGGCTCGGTCGGCAGCAGATCGATGCCGACAATCGCTGCCTTGGGATTGACCTTGCGAACCACCTGCGCCCAGCCGCCGGGCGCGATCCCCAGATCGACCACGCGCTTTGAACCCTTGATCAGGTGAAACTTCTCGTCGAGCTCGATCAGTTTGAACGCCGCGCGGCTGCGCCAGCCCTCGGCCTTGGCCTGCTTGACGTAAGGATCGTTGAGCTGACGGGTCAGCCAGCGGGCCGAACTGGCGGTACGCTTGCCCGCGGTGCGCAACCGCTCGTGCGGGTCTTTGCCGGATCTACTCATGACTTGCTCGTTTCATTTGGCGCAGCGCCGCGCGGGTGCGCTCACCCGCGTCGCCGCTGGCCATCAGGCTGCGCAGGATGCCTTCGCGGATGCCGCGATCGGCCACGCCCAGCCGGGTTGCCGGCCACAGATCAAAAATCGTCTCGAGGATCGCGCAGCCGGCCACGACCAGATCGGCCCGTTCGCGCCCGATGCAGGGCTGAGCCTGGCGCTGGGGCTGCGACATCAGCGCCAGATTGCGGCTCAGGCTGCGCATTTGTTCGGTCACTACGATCAGGCCGTCAACCGCCTGGCGGTCATACTGCGGCAGTTGCAGATGCAGGCTGGCGAGCGTGGTCACGGTGCCGCTGGTGCCAAGCAACCGCAGCGGATGCGCGGTAGGATTGCGGACCAGCGAATCGGCGGCGCGGTCGGCAAAGGGCGCCAGGCTCTCGCGGACCAGTTCGCGCATCCGGGCATAGCGGCCCGTGCGTCCGGCCTCGTCCAGTGGCTCTGCCCCGCAGGTTTCGGTAAGCGAGACCACGCCCCACGGCACCGAATGCCAATCGTGGATCATCGGCACTTCGCCCGCGCGGGTTTCGACCAGCACCAGCTCGGTCGAGCCGCCGCCGATGTCAAAAATCATCGCCGGGCCGTCACCCGCTTCAAGCAGCAGATGGCAGCCCATCACCGCAAGGCGCGCCTCTTCCTGGGCCGAGATGATATCGAGCAGGATCCCGGTTTCCGCGCGGACCCGTTCGATGAACTCTTCGCCATTGACCGCGCGGCGGCAGGCTTCGGTCGCGACCGAGCGGGCGAGGTGGACATTGCGGCGTTTCAGCTTGTCGGCGCAGATCTGCAACGCGCCCAGCGCGCGGTCCATGGCCTCCTGGCTCAGCCGCCCGGTCTGGGCGAGCCCTTCGCCCAGCCGCACGACCCGGCTGAAGGCGTCGATCACCAAGAAGTGCTCACCCTGCGGGCGGGCGATCAGCAGGCGGCAATTGTTGGTGCCAAGGTCAATTGCGGCAAAGGCCTGACGATGGAACGGGGCGTTGAAGGGGGCGCCGCGTGATGGCGCCTGCGGCCAAGCTGCGGCTTCGCTGCGGCTGGGGCCGCCGGGGCGCGGTTCGGGGGGGGAGGCGGTGGAATCGGTGGATTCCTGAAGGGTGCCTCGCCCTGATGCACCACCTAGCGGCGGAGAAAGATCCGCCATAACACTTGCACTCGTTCTTGTTTTCCCAGCCATTGCGGCGGGTACCTGCAGCCATGCTAGACCTGTCGGGCCAGTCGAGCAAGGCCCGGGCGCGCCCAGCGCTTGACGCGGGGCCTCGACGCAACTAGAGGCACGGCCCGGATTGCCCGATCCTCTAATGGTAAGAGAGCGGTCTCTGACACCGTCAATCAAGGTTCGAGTCCTTGTCGGGCATCCAGTTTT
>VFKS01000269.1 GCA_009885425.1 Novosphingobium sp. | reverse complement strand
TTGCCGCAATGGCTGGAGAGTGCCTGCCAGAAGGCATCCTGCGGGGACGGCTGGGCCGTAGTGGCGCAGCCGGACAGAACGAGTGTGAGTGCGAGGGCAGCGGTCTTCATCGCCACAGCGTGGCACTGGGCCGGCTGCGACGCAAGCAGGCTTAGCTGGCCAGCCGCAGACCCTCGGCCGCTGGTGCGACCGGCTTGGGTTGGTCGAGCCAGATCCCGCGGGTGTCATAGACCGCCTTGGCGGCGCGTTCGGCCAAGGGCACGGCTTTGAAGGCATCGTGATCGACCAGCACAATCAGCACGCCGCAGGTTTCCAGCGCCGTATCGATGTCGATCAGTTCGGCCTCAGTGCCTTCAAACTCGCGCGGCAGCTCGGCTGCGTAGGGTTCGACAATCTTGATCCGGCTGCCGAATTTGCGCGCCAGCCGCGCGGTGACGGCGCGGGCCGGGCTCTCGCGGAAATCGTCGATATTGGCTTTGAAGGCGAGGCCCAGGCAAGCGACATCGGCGCCGGGATTGTCCTCGATCAACTTTTCAGCGCGGGCGATCACGTGATGGATCTTGCCATCGTTGACCCCGCGCGCGGTGCGGATCAGCGGGGTGTCTTCAGGCGCGCCGTGGACGATAAACCACGGATCGACCGCGATGCAGTGCCCGCCGACGCCGGGTCCCGGGGTCAGAATATTGACGCGCGGGTGGCGGTTGGCCAGCCGGATCACTTCCCACACATCAAGGCCCATCTTGTCAGCGACGATGGAGAGTTCGTTGGCGAAAGCGATGTTGACGTCGCGGTAGGCGTTTTCGACCAGCTTGGTCATCTCGGCGCTGCGGGCATCGGTGGTGATGCAGGTGCCGCGCACGAAACGCTTGTAGAACGCCAGTGCCTTGCGGGCACACCGGGGCGTGATCCCGCCGATCGAGCGGTCGTTGTTGGTCAGCTCTTCGAGGATCTTGCCGGGCAGCACCCGCTCTGGGCAGTACGAGATCGAAACGTCGGGCGTTTCGCTGGTTAAACCGGGGCACTTCAGATCAGGCCGGGCTTTGGCGATCAGATCGCGCAGTGCTTCGGTGGTCCCGACCGGGCTGGTCGATTCAAGGATTACGCAATCGCCAACCTTCAGCACTTTGGCGACGGCTTCGCCAGCGGCAAGGACATAGGAGATATCAGGCGCATGGTTCGCGTCAAACGGCGTCGGAACCGCGATGATGAACACATCGGCGGGGGCCATCTGGGTCGAAGCCTTGAGCAGCCCGCGCGCAACCACGCCCTGGACCAGCCCATCGAGGTCGACCTCTTCGATATGGATTTCGCCGCGGTTGATCGTGTCGACCACCGATTGCGTGACATCGATGCCCAAAACCTGGCAGCCCGCGCGGGCTACGATGGCGGCGGTCGGCAATCCGATATAGCCAAGGCCGACGACACAAACGTCAGGCTTTACGTCCGATTTCATTCCCAAGTCGCTCCACGATCCGGCGCGCGGTGTGCCCGTCCCCGAAGGGATTGTGGGCCCGCGCCATTGCTTCGTAGGCGGCGTTATCGTCGAGAAGGTTGAATATTTCGGTAACGATAACCGCGGTTTCGGTGCCGACCAGCTTGGCCGTTCCGGCCGCGACGCCTTCGGGGCGTTCGGTCGTCTCGCGCATCACCAGAACCGGTTTGCCCAGCGCGGGTGCTTCTTCCTGCACCCCGCCAGAGTCGGTCAGCATGATGTCGCAAATCGCGATCAGGTGGGCGAAGTGCGGGTAATCGAGCGGTTCGATCAGCGCGACATTGTCGAGGCCTTCGAGCGCCGCACCCATTACCTTGCGGACATTGGGGTTGAGGTGGACCGGAAAGATCACTGCGACATCAGGCCGCGCGGCGATCTGGCGGATCGCTTCGGCAATCGCTTCCATTCCGCCGCCAAAGTTTTCGCGGCGATGGCTGGTAACGCCGATGATCCGCTTGCCCGCGAACCGCGCTTTGAGGTCATCAAGCCCCTGCGCCAACGAGGGATCCGCGGCGATCCGCGCAGATACCCAGTGCAGCGCATCGATCACGGTATTGCCGGTCACCAGCACGCGGTCAACGGGCACGTTTTCGGCCAGCAAAGCGGCCTGCGAAACCGTGGTCGGGGCAAAATGGAGGCTGGCAATCGAACCAATGATCTTGCGGTTCACCTCTTCGGGCCAGGGATGATAGATATTGCCGCTGCGCAGCCCAGCTTCGACATGGTCGACCGGGATCTGGCGGTAATAGGCCGCCAGCGCCCCGGCCATCGCGGTGGCGGTATCGCCCTGAACCATTACCCGGTCTGGCTTT
>VFKS01000488.1 GCA_009885425.1 Novosphingobium sp. | reverse complement strand
GGCCACAGATCCACCCCGGCCTCTCCCCCCGGTTGCGAAAACGGCTCCGCGATCTTCATATCGTAATCGAACACCACCCGCCCGTTGCTGCCCAGCACCATGCAGCGCTTGGCCATCGCCAGCCAATCGGCGATCTGGTAGTGCGGAAAGACGGCCCCTTGCGCCTCTTCCAGACTGCGCGCGGCGTGCATCCAGGTCGAGAAACTGCGGCCTTGCCCGACATAGCCCCGGATCCGCTCGAGCCCGGCCGGATCAATTTCCGGCCCGACATCGTTGAGTATTACTCCGGCCAGCCGGTCTGGCTCAGTCATCGCAAAGATCATCGTCAGCAGCCCGCCGAGCGAGGTGCCGAAGGCAACGAAGCGTTCGATCCCCTCCTGCTCCAGCAGCAGGCGCAGATCGTCGGCATATTGCATCGGGTTGTAAGTGGCCGAATCCTTGGCATAGGCGCTGTCACCGCGGCCGCGCAGATCCGGGCAGATCACCCGCCATTCTCCGGCCAGCTGCTGCGCCACGTGCGAAAAATCGCGGGCGTTGCGGGTCAGCCCTGGCAGGCACAGCACAGGCGGTCGATCGGCCCGGCCGGGATAGTCCCGGAAATGCAGCTTCAGCCGGTCACGGCTGGTCCAAAAGCGGTCGGCGAAGGCAGGATCGCCCGGTGCGGCGGCAATGGCGTGCGGTGTGGTCATGATCGGATAGCGTTATCACCTGCCCAGCGCCCACGTGCAAGCGTCAAGGCGCAGACAGGCAACGGTGTGGTTTGGGCTCACCCCCTATCGGTTCGCAATCAAAATCGAAGGCTTTCAATAGGGTCGCCAGACGGCTAAGGCGAAGCCGGTCCCTTGGGTCGCAGCCATCGGAAACAGGACGGGTATTGAGTGAGCAAAGCCGAACTGATCTCTTATGAGCCTGCAACCGGCGCCGAACTGTGGCGCGGCAAGCACGGCGACGTCGACGACATCGTTGGTCGCGCGCGGCGGGCCTGGCCGGCCTGGGCGGCGCAATCGGTGGCCAACCGGATGGAACTGATGCGCCGCTTCGCCAACGAAGTGCGCAAGGACAACGACAAACTCGCGACGATGATCGCGCGCGAAACCGGCAAGCCGCTGTGGGAAGCGCGAACCGAAGTCGAAAGCGTGGTCAATAAGGTCGAGATTTCGATCCGGGCCTATGCTGAACGCACCTCGCAGCGCAAACTCGACAATGCCCTGCAGGGAACCGCCGCCCTGCGCCACAAGCCGCACGGCGTGATGGCGGTGCTGGGGCCCTACAATTTCCCCGCGCATCTACCCAACGGCCATATCGTCCCGGCGCTGATTGCGGGCAATGCGGTGGTGTTCAAGCCATCGGAGAAAACCCCCGGCACGGCCGAGCTGTTGCTGAACTGCTTTCATCGCGCCGGCATTTCGGCTGCTGTGGTCCAGCTGTTGGTCGGCGGGCCCGAAGAAGGTCAGGCGCTGGTCGCGCATGAGGGGATCGACGGGGTGCTGTTCACCGGATCGGCCCACACCGGGATCGCGATCAACCGCAAGCTTTCGACCCGGCCCGACAAGATCCTGGCGCTCGAAATGGGCGGCAACAACCCGCTGGTGGTGTGGGACACGCCCAAGATCACCGATGCCGCAGCGCTGGTGATCCAGTCCGCCTTCACCTCGGCCGGGCAGCGCTGCACCGCGGCGCGGCGGCTGATCGTCAAGGCATCGATGTATGATCCGCTGATTGCTGAAGTGAAACGGCTGGCCGACCGGATCATCGTCGGCGCCCCGTTTGATGAGCCCAGCCCGTTCATGGGCCCGGTGATCGACAATCAGGCCGCCGACGGCCTGACCGAAAGTTTCCTCTATCTGCTGTCCAATGGCGGCAAAGCGATCAAACACATGGTCCGCCCGCGCGATGACCTGCCGTTCCTCTCGCCCGCGATCATTGATGTGACCGGTGTGAAAGACCGGCCCGACGTCGAGCTGTTCGGGCCACTGCTGCAGGTCAGCAAGGTTGAGGACTTCGATGAGGCGATTGCCGAGGCGAACAACACCCGGTTTGGTCTTGCAGCTTCGCTGGTTGGCGGCACTCCGGCCGAATACAACCGCTTCTGGGCCAATGTCCGCGCCGGGGTGATCAACTGGAACCGGCCGACCAACGGCGCCAGTTCAGCTGCGCCATTTGGCGGGGTTGGCCTGTCGGGCAACCACCGCCCCAGCGCCTATTACGCGGCTGACTATTGCGCCTATCCGGTCGCCTCCAACGAAATGGAGCAGCCGCGCGCGATGATCGGCGTAGGCCTGCGCGAGGCCTGAGCGATTAGAACCCGCTGACCGCCAGATCGACTTCGCTCATCCCGTCCTTTCCGGTGCGGATATAGACCGCATAGCTGGCCCTGCCTTTGGTTCCGGCCACCACTTCGTCGCTGCCTTCGCGGCGGCGCATTGGCGAAAGTCCGGATTTTGAAGCGCTGGCAAAGTAGAAGGCGGTCAGATCGGCCACGGCGACCGGGCTGACAAAGCGCACCACGCGCAAACGACAGGCGGCATCGTCGGAGCCTGCGGCCACCCGGGCATGGCCGCGCGGATAGATCGGCAGCCCAGCGGGCAGCCGCGCCGCCCAGATGAAGCCATAGCCCAGCTTGGCCGGGCATCCGGCCCCGCCCAGTGCCAGCGCCTGGGCCACGCCCTCCATCGTCACAGCCCGCACCAGCTTTGACTCGGGCGAGGTCTGCGCCGCTGCCGGGGCCGGCTCGATCCGCCCGCCGAGCATTTTCTGCGCTGCTTGCTTTGCCCGCTCGGCCTCTTCGGGAGTGCGCAGATCGGGCGGCACTTCGGCCATGGCGGGACCGCCGCCCGATAGCGCGGTGTTGCCGCGGTTCTGCGACGCGAGATCGGGATCGGCCATGATCGGATCATCGAGCGCCGCCGCCACTGCGCTGTCGCGCTCGGCCCTGGGATCGGGCTTGGCCTCATCGCCGCAGGCCGCCAGCGTCATGACCAAAAACAGAACGATCGGCAATCGCGGCACGGCAGAGCACTCCTCGATGGTCATGCCCTCTTGCCCGATTACCAACGATCTTTCCAGCGCTACCCTTGCCCCGGCGCTGCTCCCCGGCTAGCGCCGCGGCGATGAATGTTCCCCCCAATCAGAACGGCACAAATGGCCTGCCGCTGGCCTTTGCCACCTTTCTGATCTGGGGGCTGATGCCGCTGTACCTGATGCTGGTCAAGGCGGTGCCGCCGATCGAATTCGTCGGCTGGCGGATCATTTTCACGCTGCCGGTCTGCCTCGCGCTTGTCATGGTCTTGCGTCAGACCGTCCAGCTGCGCGCGGCGCTGGCCTGGCCAGTGTTGCGGCTGTTGCTGCTAAGTTCGGTGATGATTGCTATCAACTGGCTGGTCTATACCGTCGCGGTCCAGACCGGGCACGTACTGGCGACATCAATCGGCTATTACATGAACCCGCTGGCCAATGTGCTGGCCGGCACGCTGTTTCTGGGTGAGCGGCTGAGCCAGCGGCAGTGGCTGGCGGTGGCCTTGGCCGCTCTAGGCGTGTCGCTGCTGGCCTGGGATGCGCTCGATACTATGGGGATCAGCCTGGCGCTGGCCGGATCGTTCTGCGCCTATGGCCTGATCCGCAAGCTGGCCCCGGTCGAATCACTGCCCGGTTTGACGGTCGAATCGCTGATCCTGCTGGGCCCGGCCGGCGCGCTGCTGATCTGGTATGCGCAGGGTCCGGCGGGCAGCGCCTTCGGCGGCGATCTCTCGCTCAGCCTGCTGATCGCCGCATCGGGGGTGATCACCGCCTTGCCGCTGCTGATGTTCGCGATGGCGGCACGGCGGATGGACTACTCGACGCTCGGCATGGTCCAGTTTCTGGCCCCGACGATCGTGTTCTTTTTGGGCCTGTTCCTGTTTGATGAACCGCTCAAGACCAGCCAGCTGGCCTGCTTCGTGCTGATCTGGAGCGCGATTGCGGTGTTCCTGTGGGACCTGTATGAACAGCGCCGTCAGCGCCTAGCCAACGAAGCGCCAGCCTAGCGTCTCGCCCGCGTGGAACGGCACGATCGGCGTGCCATTGGCGTCGATTTGATCCGGCACGAGCGTCGGGGCCTTTTCCAGCGTCACCGTTTCGGCATTGACCGGTAGGCCATAAAAGGCCGGACCATGGAGCGAGGCAAAGCCCTCAAACTTGTCCAGCGCGCCTTCCTCCTCGAACACCGCCAGATAGCTTTCCAGCGCATAGGGTGCGTTGAAAATCCCCGCGCAGCCGCAGGCAGTCTCCTTCGCACCGATTGCATGGGGGGCGCTATCGGTCCCTAGGAAGAACTTGGGGCTGCCAGAAGTCGCCGCCTTGCGCAGCGCCAGCCGGTGCAATTCGCGCTTGGCGACCGGCAGGCAGTACATGTGCGGCCGGATCCCGCCCGCGAACATCGCGTTGCGGTTGATGTGGAGGTGCTGCGGGGTAATCGTCGCGGCCACATTCGGGCCAGACTCTGTCACGAACGCCGCCGCCTCAGCCGTGGTGATGTGCTCGAACACCACTCGCAAGCCGGGCAAGTCACGGACGAGCGGCGCCAAAACCCGTTCGATAAACACCGCCTCGCGGTCAAAGATATCGACATGGGCGTCGGTCACTTCACCGTGGATCAGCAGCGGCATGCCGATCGCTTCCATCCGTTCCAGCACGCCGCGGATATTGGCGACATCGGTCACGCCATGGGCGGAACCGGTGGTGGCATGAGCGGGATAGAGCTTGGCGGCAGTGAAAACCCCTTCGGCATGACCGCGCGCGACTTCATCCGCTGCGATCGTGTCGGTCAGGTAAGCGGTCATCAACGGGGTGAAGCCCGGCCCGGCGGCCGCAACGATCCGCGTCCGATAGGCCCGCGCCGCTTCCACAGTCGATACCGGCGGGGACAGGTTGGGCATCACGATCGCCCGGGCAAACTGCTGGGCAGTGTACTTCGCCACCCCTTCCAGCACAGGCCCATCGCGCAAATGGACATGCCAATCATCGGGGCGGCGGATCGTCAGGCGAGTCGGCGTATCGGTCATCCCTTTCCCTTAGGCGGCAGGCACCCTATCTGTCACCCATGACTGCAACCCACTTGACCAGCCGCGCCGTGATCCGCCTGTCCGCCCTGAATGAAGGCGAGGATGTCCGCGCCTTTCTGCAAGGGCTGGTCACCAACGACGTTGCGGGCCCGTTACCGTGCTGGGCGGCGCTGCTCAGTCCGCAAGGCAAGGTACTGTTTGATTTCATCGTGTGGGATGGCGGCGCAGACCTGTTACTCGATTGCGAAGCCGTTACCGCAGAAGCCTTGGTCAAACGCCTGTCGCTTTACCGCCTGCGCCGCAAGATCAGGATCGCACTTGATCCGGCGCTGGCCGTGCATTGGCAGGCAGGTGAAGGCACGCGGTCCGACCCGCGCCTGCCCGCTCTGGGGCAACGCTGGCTGAGTGAGCCCGGCAGCGAAAGCGCCGAGGACCAATGGCTTGCGCACCGCCTCTCGCACAGCGTCTGTGAAGGTGCAGAGCTGACCGACCTGCTCTGGCTCGAATGCAATGCGGCAGAGCTCAATGGCGTCAGCTTTACCAAAGGCTGCTACGTCGGTCAGGAAAACACCGCGCGAATGAACTGGCGGGCCAAGGTGGGCCGGCGGCTGGTTGTGGTTCCGCTAAGCGAGAGCGAACCCAGGCGCCAGCGGGTTGCCTATCCCGAACTGGGGCTGGCGGTCGATCATCGCCGGGTTGAGGATATCCGCGCCGAGTGGATGCCGGAGTGGCTGGATCCGTCGTCCCCGGCTTGATCCGGGACGAGGATTAAACGCCCCGCGGCACCACGATCCCCGCCGCAATCGCGCCATCAATCAGCATCTTTTCGGCGATATCCCGCGCGGCGGTGCGCGGCAGGCCGAGCGACAGCGCCAGCGGCCCGCCCATCAAGGCATCGCCCAGCGCCATCAGGCACAGCGCGTGGGTGACATCGTGCATCTTGCCGCCTTCGTGTGCACCCAAATCGTCGACCAGTTCGTGGATTGTCTCCAGCAAGGGATCGAGCGCATCCTCGTTGCCGTTCATCAGCATCCAGGTGGCGAGCGCCCCGCCGCCTTCCTTATCAAACGCATCGAAGGTCAGATCGACCACATCGCGCGGGGATCCTTCGCCCGCCCGCGTCGCCAGCACGGCGTCTTCAATCGTGGCGCAAATCGTGACCGCCAGATGCCGGGCGAGCTCTTTTTGCAAGCCTGCAGCCGAGCCGAAATGGTGGAGCAGATTGGCGTGGGTCCGCCCGATTCGCGATGCCACGGCCTTGAGCGTAACCGCTTGCGGACCCAGTTCGATCAGCAGCGCCCGCGCCGCTTCGAGCGCGACGGTGCGGCTTTCCTCCTGAGTTAGACGCTTCCTTATTGACATCAGTGTCAGTTACCTTATGTAGGGGATCATGAACGCCCCAACCAAATTCCCCCTCGACGTAGAACCGGCCGCGCCTCTCGGCAAGCCGGACCTTGCCGCCCGCTCTGGCCCGACACCGGCTAATCTGGACATCGTGGTCCGCGACCAGCGCTTTGGCCGGGCGCAAAAGCCGGGCCGCTGGTGGCTGGGCGGTGACCCGATCGGCACCGCCTGGCACAACGCGTTGTCCGCCACCTTCCCGCGCGGCGAAGCCATGTTCATCGAAGCCGTAAAGGCCCACCGCGAAGGCGCCTCGCCCAAGCTTGAGGCCGAAATCCGTGCTTTTGTGAAACAGGAAATCAACCACACCCGCGAACACGTGGTGTTCAACAAGGCCGCCGCAGACGCCGGCTATGACATGGCCAAGATTGACGCCCGGGTGGGTGAACTGATGGAAATGATCAAGCAGCGCCCGCCGATCGTCAACCTGGCCGCGACGATCGCGTTGGAACATTACACCGCGATGATGGCGCACGAATTCCTCGCCAATCCGAGGCATTTCAAGGATGCCGAGCCCGAAACGGCGGCGATGTGGCGCTGGCACGCGATCGAGGAGATCGAGCACAAGGGCGTCGCCTATGACACCTTCCTCCACGCCACCCGCGATTGGACCCGCCTGCGCCGCTATCGCCTCAAATCGGTGATGATGCTGCTGGTGACCTTCAACTTCCTGCGCAACCGCTGGAACGATACGCTCGAACTGCTGGCGCAGGACGGGCTGACCGGGTTCAAGGTGAAGGCCAAGCTGGCCTGGTATCTGGTCGGCACACCCGGCGTGCTGCGCAAGATCTTCCCGGCTTGGGTCAGCTACTTCCTGCCCGGCTTCCATCCCTGGCAGCACGATGACCGCGCGCTGATCGCCAAGGCTGAGAGCGAGTTTCCTGACGCGGTTTTGGCCTGATCTCGTCCCGGGCTTGACCTGGGACCGCTGGCTGCACCTTTTGAGCTCGCGTCAGGACGCCAGCGGTCCCGGGTCAAGCCCGGGACGACGCGGTGGCTACGCTACGCGCATTCCAGCAAAACCATCGTCGCCGCCATCGCAGTCGCTTTGGACGCCGAGTTCGATCCGGTGTTCAACCGACTGTGCTTCATAGCCGCGCGCCAGAGAATGCCGCTGCCGCAGCTTACCGGTCGGCGTGAAGCCTGCCTTGCGCAGCACCGCGCCAGAGGCCGGGTTATCGATGTAGTGCCCTGCGACCAGCCTGCTGTGGCCCAGCACCTTGGCCAACCGCAGCACGGCCCGTGCGGCCTCGGTGGCATAACCACGGCCCCAGTGCTCGCGCCCGATCCAATAGCCAAGCTCAACCTCGCCCTCGATCCGGGCGAGGCCAACGCAGCCGACCAGTTCGGCCGGGCCTTGTGCGGTCGGCAGGGTCACAAAGAAGTGCGGGCAGCGCTGATCCTGCGGTTTCCCGGCAAAATCGCGCGCGTCTTCGGCAGTATAGGGCCACGGCACCTGCGCCAGATTCTTGACCACGCTTTCGTCCGCGATCCGGCCCAGCAATTCCTGCCAGTCCTCAGGCCAACCCGGCCGCAGGAACAGTCTTTCGCTGCGAATGAACATAACTCAACTCCCGTCATTCGCCCCACATCCAGTGCCTAGCGCGGACGTGTGACATTGCCATTACCAATTGCGTCAGGGCGCATCCGGGATCGGATGCCATGAGCGAATTGGGTCTGAGGGAGATACGAAAAGAGGGAGATGGGCTGGCCCCTCTCCCTCATATTGCCGGACTCAGGTGAGTCCGAAGGGGCCATCCATCAGGATGACCCTTTATCGGTCATCCGCTTATTCGGCGGCTTGCGCCATATCGACCGACACATACTTGCGGCTCTGCTTGCCAGCGTGGAAGCGGACGCGGCCGGCGGTCAGCGCAAACAAGGTATGATCCTTGCCGATGCCAACATTGGCGCCCGGGTACACGCGGGTACCGCGCTGACGGATAATGATGTTGCCGCCGATCACTTCCTGACCGCCAAACTTCTTCACGCCAAGGCGACGACCTGCCGAATCGCGACCGTTGCGCGAAGAGCCGCCTGCTTTTTTATGTGCCATCTCGATCTACTCCGGAATTCTTATTCAGCAGCTTTGGGCGCGGCAGCCTTTTTGGCCGGGGCCTTCTTGGCTGGTGCTTCAGCGGCGGTATCTTCAACCACATCAGCCTTTGGGGCAGCAGCTTCCTTCTTGGGAGCAGCCTTCTTGGCTTCGGCACCAACAGCCACGATCCGCAGCAGGGTAAGCTGCTGGCGATGACCGTTCTTGCGGCGATAATTGTGGCGGCGACGCTTTTTGAAAACGATCACCTTTTCCGACTTCGCCTGAGCGATGATTTCGGCCGAAACGACGACGCCCTTGGCATCCTTCACTTCGCCGCCGTCACCAGCCAGCAGGACATCGCCTAGCGTGATGGTTTCACCGGCTTCACCAGCCAGCTTTTCAACCGCGATCTTGTCTCCGGCGGCAACCCGGTATTGTTTGCCGCCCGTGCGCACTACAGCGAACATGGTGCTTATATCCGTTCATTTCACCAAACTGCCCGGAGATTCGGGCAGCGCTCCGGTCCTCGCCATAAGGCAAGGGTGCCGAAAGAAGGGCAGCCCCTAATCCAAGGTCTGTGGACTGTCAACGGGAGAAGAGTCGCTCTGGCGCGGTTTTGCAACCGTGCTAAGGGGCAAAGGATGCTTCGCCGGATCACCCTGCCCCTGCTTGTCTGTGCTGCCGTGGCCCTGAGCGCCTGCGCCACCGATAATGGCACCTATCCCTCGCTGGCCAAACGCCCCGGTGAACGGATCACCGCCACCTGGCCGCCCGCCCCGCCGCCACCTGAAGCTCCGCTGCCACCGCTTGATTCGGCCACCGTAAACCGGCTCGATCTGCTGCTGGCACAGGTCCGCAGCGCCGATGCCCGGTTCCACGTCAAGGAAGGCCGCGCCCGCACCCTTGTTGCCGCCGCCGGGCGTGCGCCGATGGGTAGCGAGGCCTGGTCGGTCGCAACTGTTGCGATTGCTGAACTTGAAGCCGCCCGGGCCCAAGCGATGGTCGCGATGTCGGAACTCGATTCGCTCTATGTCAGCGCCCGCACCGAAGGCCGCGACGTGACCCAGATCGATGCCACCCGAAATCAGGCGCTAGCAATCATCACGCAGCAGGACCGGGTGCTCGATTCGCTGAAGGGCAAGCTGGACCGTTAGGTTCAATCCCAGCGCGATAGGTCGGCGTAGTCATCTGCGCGCGGCTCGATCCAGTGCCACTGCCCGGCGCGCTTCTCGCGTTTCCAGAACCAGCTTTGGCTTTTAAGGTGGTCCATCGCGTAGTCGACAGCATCGAAGGCCGCGCGGCGGTGCGTGGAAGCAGCCGAAACGCAGACGATCGGCTCGCCTGGCGCCATCTGGCCAGTGCGGTGCAGGATCAGGATCCCCATCAGGCCAAACCGATCCGACGCAGTTTGCGCCAGTGCTGCCATCCCCGGCAGGGTCAGCGGGGCATAATGACTCAGCTCCAGCGCCTCCACCCCGCCTGCCCCGCGCACTTCGCCAACGAAGCTGCAGATCCCGCCAAGGCCAGGGTGGGCCGCCGTGAACGCGCCGATGAACTGGCCGGGCTCAAACTGTTCGGTCAGCAAACGAACGTCGATCATGGGGTCAGCCCCCACTCACGGGCGGCAGGAACGCCAGCTCGTCGCCCTCGCCCAGCACAATCCCACCATGGCTCACCAGCAGTTCGCCGTTGAGCGCCAGCCGAATCCGCTCGCCCAGCAGCGCTACCGCCAGCTCCGGCGGCAGATCGGCAAGTATCGTCTCAAGCGGCCCGGTCGCGACCGCGCGCTCGGTCATCCCAGCTATATCGGCAAGCCGCCCCAGGAACACCAGCTTCGCCGCCATGCTCAGCCCCCGGTGACCGACATATGGCGCGCCAATGCCGGAGCCTGCCCAGCGCGGTCGATTGCGAAATGGTGGCGCTCCGGCTTGATCCGCATCGCCTCATCGAGCCCGGCGGCCAGTCCGCCCAAGGGATCATCCGAACGCAGCGCCGCACGCAGATCGACCTGCTCACGCCCGCCAAGGCAAGCGAACAGCTGCCCGGTCGCGGTCACCCGCACCCGATTGCAACCATCGCAGAAGTTGGCCGTCAACGGGGTGATAAGGCCCAGACGTCCGCCTGTTTCCGCCACTTCGAAATAGCGCGCCGGGCCGCCGCTGCGGTGCGCGCTGGGGCTTAGAGCAAAGCGCTGTTCGAGCTCGGTTCGGACTGCGGTCAGCGGCACATAGTGGTCGAACCGGTCACCCTCCACCTCGCCCAGCGGCATCACTTCGATCAGGGTCAGGTCGATCTGCTGCCGGTGCGCCCAGACCAACAGCTCGGGAATCTCGGCCTGGTTGATCCCCTTCAGCGCCACGGTGTTGAGCTTGACCTTCAACCCCGCCGCCTGCGCTGCCGCGATCCCCTCCAGCACCTGCGGCAAGCTGTCACGCCGAGTCAGTTCGGCGAATTTGGCGCGGTCCAAGGTGTCGAGCGAAACGTTGACCCGCCGCACTCCCGCCGCAAACAGATCATCGGCAAAGGCGGCCAATTGCGTGCCGTTGGTGGTCAGGGTCAGCTCTTCCAGCCCATCCCCCAGCTT
>VFKS01000516.1 GCA_009885425.1 Novosphingobium sp. | reverse complement strand
GCTACATCACCCGGCCCGGCGGCGGCGGCGAAGTGACCGGGCTGCCCAAAGGCATGGTGGTCCCTCCTGAAATGCGGATGGGGGTGGCTCGCAGCCCCGCCGAAGTGACCCGGAAGGTCAACCTGCTGCTCGACAAGGGGGCTGATTCGATCAAGCTGATCGCCACCGGCGCGGTCCTGACCGAGGGCACTGAACCCGGCGTTATCGAACTACCCGGCGATCAGATCCGTGCCGCCGTTACCGCCGCCAGCGCGCGCGGATCGTGGGTCACCGCCCATGCCCACGGTGCTGACGGGATCAAGCTGGCGATCAACAATGGCGTGCGCGGGATCGAGCATGCCAGCCTGATCGACGATGAAGGCATTGCCCTTGCAAAGGCGCGCGGCACCTTTCTGGTGATGGACGTCTATAACGGTGATTACATTGCCGAGGTTGGCCGCCGCGATGGCTGGTCAGCCTCGATCCTGCGCAAGAATGACGAAACCACCGAGGCCCAGCGCCAGGGCTTTACCAAGGCCGTCAGGGCCGGGGTGAAGCTGCCGTTCGGGACAGACGCCGGGGTGTTCCCGCACGGGCTAAACGCGCGCCAGTTCGCCTATATGGTCCGCTATGGCATGACCCCGCTGCAGGCGATCCAGTCTGCCACCACCGTCGCGGCTGAGTTCCTCGGCTGGGGCAAGGATGTCGGCTCGCTCACTCCGGGGCATTGGGGTGATATGATTGCACTGAAAGGGAATCCCTTGGCCGACATTACCGAGCTGGAACGGGTCCAGCATGTGATCAAGGGCGGGGTTTTGATCCGCTGAGATTGCCGGGACTGATTGGCGCCGCTAGCATCCATCCAAACCGCCATTCCGGGGAGACCAGACCATGAAGCCCAGCACACTTGCCCTTGCCCTGCTTGCCTCGACTGCCGGTCTTGCTGCGGTCGCAGTCAGCGCGCAGGCGCCTAGCGAACTTGCCAGCACCCAGACCTGGATCCACGCGGGGCGGGTTATCGCCATTCCCGGACAAGCCCCGCGCGGGGCAACTACCATCGTGGTGCAGGATGGACGCATCGCCGCTCTGCACGATGGCTATCTGCCCGCCCCAGCGGGGGTGAAGGTGATTGATCTGAAGAGCCGCACTGCTCTGCCCGGCCTGATCGACAGCCACACCCACCTATCCAGCGACCGGGCCGGCAACGAGGGCCTGGCGGCGGCGATGACCGATTCGATCCCGCTCAATTCCTATGAGACGCAGTGGAACGGGATGAAGACCCTGCGCGCGGGGTTCACCACCGTCCGCAATCTGGGCGATGAAAAGGGCAAGGTGCTGGCCTACCGCGAGGCAATCCGGCGTGGCTGGGTGCAAGGTCCGCGGATCCTTGATGCGGGCGAATCGATCTCGACCAGCGGCGGGCACATGGATGGCCGGGTCGGCCTGGCCGATGAGATGCATCCGATGATCGGAACCGAAAACCTCTGCGACGGGGTCGATGACTGCCGCCGCGCGGTCCGCCGCCAGGTTGGCCGGGGCGCCGATGTGATCAAGTTTGCCACCACCGGCGGGGTCAATTCGGGCACCGGCCTTGCCACACGGATCTTTGAGGATGAAGCCAAGGCCATCATCGACACCGCCCACGCCTATGGCCGCAAGGTCGCGGTTCACGCCCACGGGATCGACGGGATCAAACTGGCGGTCCGGCTCGGTGCGGATTCGATTGAGCATGGCACCACGATTGACGCGGAAACCGCCAAGCTGATGGTCAAGAACGGCACCTTCTATGTGCCGACGCTGAGCACCGTAAACGGCTATCTGGAGCGGCTCGCGGCCAATCCCAACGCCTATCCCCCGCTGATCAAAAAGCAGATTGACTGGCGCATCGGGATCACCGGCAAATCGCTGCAGGTCGCCTTCCCGCTCGGCGTCAAGATCGCCTTTGGCACCGACGCCGGGGTATCCAAGCACGGCCGCAATGCCGATGAATTTGAATGGCTGGTCAAGTTCGGGATGTCCCCGATGGAAGCGATCAAGGCCGCCACGGTCAACGCCGCCGCGCTGCTCGGGCTGGACAAGGAGATCGGCACGCTGGAAGTCGGCAAGAGCGCCGACATCATTGCGGTCGATGGCGATCCCTTGGCCGACGTGCGGGTGCTGAAACGGATGACTTTCGTGATGGCACGGGGCGAAGTGGTGGTCGCGCCTTAGGCGTCCGGTGCCCACACCTCGTCGGTGCTGCCGCACCTACGGGCGCAACAAGAGGAACATTCAGGAAATCCTTAGGTTCTGTCCAACGCCTGCCGCGCCTCGATCAAGGCGTGCGAGGCATTTGCCCCGAAGGATCAAATCTTGGCCAAACTCCCTGCCCCCTCGCCGAAATCCGCGTCCAGTCCGGCGCTGAACAATGCCTTGCACGATCACGCACCGGGTACAGGGCGATCGGTCCCGGCCGAAGAGCTGGGGAATGCCGGGGAGACGCATCAGCGGGTGCCGCACGACCGCAATCACCGCGATAGCCTCGCCCATCTGACCGATAACTTCGGCCACCGCATCGCTGATAACCAGAACTCGTTACGCGCCGGTGAGCGCGGGCCGACGCTGCTCGAAGACTTCATCTACCGCGAAAAAGTCTTCCACTTCGACCATGAACGAATCCCCGAACGGATCGTTCACGCCCGCGGATCGGCAGCGCATGGCGTGTTCGAAGTGACCAAGGCGATCCCGGCGCTGACCAAGGCGGGACTATTCCAGAAGACCGGCAATCAATGTCCGGTCTTCACCCGGTTTTCGACTGTGGCAGGCGGTGCAGGCAGCGTTGATACGCCGCGCGATGTGCGCGGGTTCGCGGTCAAATTCTACACCGAGGAAGGCAACTGGGACCTGGTTGGCAACAACATTCCGGTGTTCTTTATTCAGGACGCGATCAAGTTTCCCGATCTGGTTCACGCGGTCAAAATGGAGGCCGATCGCGGCTTTCCGCAGGCGGCCAGCGCGCATGATACGTTCTGGGATTTCATCGGGTTGATGCCCGAATCGATGCACATGATCATGTGGGCCATGTCTGACCGGACGATTCCGCGCACCTTGCGCAACATCGAAGGCTTCGGCGTTCACACCTTCCGGCTGGTCAATGCGGGTGGTGAAGGCAAATTCGTCAAGTTCCATTGGAAACCCGTGCTGGGGCTGGCCTCAACCACCTGGGATGAGGCAGTCAAGCTGGCCGGGGCCGATCCCGATTTTCATCGCCGAGATCTGTTCGAAGCTATCGATAGCGGAAACTTTCCCGCTTGGGATTTGGGCGTGCAGGTGTTCGACGAAGAATTCGCCGCCAGCCTACCTTACGATGTGCTCGACGCCACCAAGCTGATCCCTGAGGAACTGGTGCCGGTCGAGATCATTGGCCGGATGACGCTGAACTGCAACGTCGACAACTTTTTCGCCGAAACCGAGCAAGTCGCCTTTATGCCGACCAACGTGGTGCCGGGGATCGACTTTTCGAATGATCCGCTGCTGCAAGGACGGTTGTTCTCGTATCTCGATACGCAAAAGTCGCGGCTGGGGACTGCTAACTTTCACCAGATCCCGATCAATGCGCCCAAGTGTCCGTTCCACAATTTCCAGCGCGACGGAATGATGCAGACACTGGTCCCAACTGGCCGCGCCAATTACGAGCCGAACAGCCTGGCCGAAGCAGGCGAGGACGGCGGTCCGCGCGAAGGCCCTGAAACAGGATTCAGCAGCTTTCAGGAAAATGCCGAGCGCAATGATCCGACCTCCAAACTGCGGGTTCGTGCCGAACTGTTCGGTGATCATTTCAGCCAACCGCGGATGTTCTATCGCTCGCTGACTGAAAACGAGCAGGCGCATCTGGCCTCGGCACTGGTTTTCGAACTGTCCAAGGTTACGCTGGAACACGTGCGGGCTCGCGTGCTGAGCCGGGTCCGCAATATCGACGAAACGTTGGCCAAACGGGTCGCCGACGGGATCGGGATGCCGCTGCCAGCCAAGGCCAAGGCACAGCGTGAACCGGTTGATCTGGGCACATCGGACGCGCTGTCGATCCAGAAGCAGGCCAAGGACACCTTGCAAGGCCGCAGCGTCGGGATTCTGTTTGCTGAAGGGTCTGACAAGGCGCTGATTGACCGCCTGAAGAGCGAGATCGAAGCGGCTGGCGGTATGGTCAAGCTGGTCGCGCCCAAAGTTGGCGGACTCAAGGTAAAAGGCGGCACGCTGAAAGCTGACGGGCAGCTGGCGGGAACACCATCAGTAGTATTCGACGCGGTGATCGCGATACTGATGCCCGATCAGGCAGCGCTTTTGGCCAAGGATGTCGGCGCAGTCGCGTGGTTCGCCGATGCCTGGTTCCACTGCAAGACCATCGCGGCCTGCGGCGGAACGCGCGAGCATCTGCTTCCCAAGGCCAACATCGAGCCCGATGCCGGGGTGCCCATGCCGGAAGACTTCATGCAGGTCGGCGCGGTTCGCCATTGGGACCGGGAGCCAAAAGTGCGCGATCTGGCCTGATCAACCCAGCTGAGATCAAGGCGCTGGTGCCGTCAAAAACGCCACCAGCGCCCTGACCTTTTTCTGCCGCCATTGCGGGGTCGGGGCAACCAGCCAGTAGCCTTGGCGGCACGGCGCCATTTCGCCCAGCGCCGTGATCCGACCGTTGTCGAGCCACGATTGCGCCAGCAGCACCGGCACCCGGGCCTTGCCCATCCCGGCGGCAGCGGCGGCGATGGCTTGCCCGGCATCGCCGACGATCAATGGCGGGCTTTCGCAATCATCGCCTTCGGGGCTGGCATCCCCGGGCCAGGCGATCCAACAGCCTTCGCCCACGTTCACCCGGCCCGACTCGCCCAGCGCCACGCCTTCAAGCTCGCCCGGCCCATCGGCCCAGCGCACCGCCAGATCGAGATTGGCCTCGGTAAAATCGGCGTCTTCGTCAGACACCAGGCTGAACCGCACTTCGGGATTGGCCTTGCGAAACTGTGCGAGGCGCGGGGCCAGCCAGGCCGCAAAGAATTCGCGCGGGGCGGCGATCGTATAGACATGGCTCGATTGCCCGGCCTGCATCGCCCGCACCGCGTCCTCAAAATGGAGGAACCCGCTGCGCAGCGCTTCAAGCCCGGCGCTGGCCTCATCGGTCAGCTCCAGCCCTTTGGGCGTGCGGCGAAACAGGACCACGCCGAGCACATCTTCGAGCGCGCGGATCTGTTGGCCGACCGCAGCCGGGGTCACTGCCAGTTCGTCCGCCGCGCGGGTGAACGACAGATGCCGGGCAGCGGCATCGAACACGCGCAAGGCGTTGAGCGGCAGGTGCGTGCGCTTCATGCGGGCTTCCCTATGGC
>VFKS01000448.1 GCA_009885425.1 Novosphingobium sp. | reverse complement strand
CATATCGAAGCCCTGCGCGCCGATACCGCGCGGCAATTGCTTGCGCTCGATTTCGTGCCCGAAGTGCTGCTGCTGTCGTTCCATGGAATGCCCGAGCGTACCCTGCATCTGGGCGATCCCTATCACTGCCACTGCCGCAAGACCGCGCGGCTGCTGAGCGAAGCTTTAGCGGGGGAGTTCCCGGACCTGCGGATTGAAGTGACCTTCCAGTCCCGTTTCGGCCGGGCCAAGTGGCTGGAGCCGGCGACCGACACTGTGCTGTCGGCGGAAGGTGCGAAAGGTACCAAACGCCTCGCCATCGCCGCGCCGGGCTTTTCCGCAGACTGCCTCGAAACGCTGGAAGAGCTGGCGATCCGGGGCACGGAACAGTTTGAGGAAGCTGGCGGTACGCAGCTTGCAGCGCTGACCTGCCTTAACACTTCCGACGCCGGCATGGCGATGTTGGAAGCGCTGGTCCGGCGCGAGTTATCGGGCTGGATTTAACCGCCCGGCTAAGTTACAAGGGTGTCAGTAACGAGGATCACCATGGCCACGCTCGCACCCCAATCTCCGCAATATACCCATTGGTCACAGCCGCAGCCCAAAGGCGCGCTCGATCATATTCCCGGAGAAAAGGGTTGGCCGATTCTGGGCAGCACCTTGCCACTGTTGGCCGATCCAATCGGCTTTGGTGACCGGATGCGGGCCAAATACGGCAACGTGTTCCGCAACAACGCCTTTGGCCGGACATCGGTGATGCTGTTCGGGGTTGAAGCCAACGAACTGATCCTGTTCGATCGTGACAAGAATTTCTCCTCGGCTCAGGGATGGGGCTCGATCCTTGATCTGTTGTTCCCGCGCGGGCTGATGCTGCTCGATTTCGATCACCACCGGGCCGATCGCCGGGCGCTGTCGATTGCGTTCAAGCCAGGTCCGATGCGGCACTATGCCGATGCGCTGAACCGCGGGATCGCGGCGCGGGTCGGCGATTGGTCGGGCCGGGAAATGCAGTTTTACCCGGCGATCAAGCAACTGACGCTCGATCTGGCGGCCGACAGTTTTCTGGGCGTCCCGCTGGGGCCAGAGGCGGATGCGATCAACAAGGCGTTTGTCGATATGGTCGCGGCCTCAATCGGGATCGTGCGCAAGCCTTTGCCGTTCACCGCGATGGGCCGGGGTGTGGCGGGCCGTAAATTCCTGCTCGATTATTTCACCAAGGAAACGCTCAAGCGCCGCGAAACCGGAGGCGGGCAGGACATGTTCAGCCAGTTCGCCACCGCCACTCACGAAGACGGCAGCCTCATGCCGGTCGATGAAGTGGTCGATCACATGATCTTCCTGATGATGGCGGCGCACGATACCATCACCAGCAGCGCCACATCACTGGTCTGGCTGCTGGCCAAGAACCCTGAATGGCAGGACAAGCTGCGGGCCGAGGCGCTGGCGGTGACCGGCGGCGTAGGGCGTCCGGTGGCCTATGACGATCTCGGCAAGCTCGAGCTCACCGAAATGGCCTTCAAGGAAGCGCTGCGACTGATCCCGCCGGTGCCGAGCCTGCCGCGCCGGGCGATGCGCGATTTCGAATTTGGCGGATACAAGATTCCGGCTGGAACCGGCGTTGGCATCAGCCCTTCGGCGGTCCACTTGGATCCGAACCATTGGCCCGATCCGCAACGCTTTGATCCGCTGCGCTTCACCCCGGAAATGACCGCCAAGCGGCACAAGTACGCCTGGGTCCCGTTCGGCGGCGGCGCGCATATGTGCCTGGGGCTGCACTTCGCCTATATGCAGATCAAGGTGCTGATGGCCCAGATCCTGACCCGCTAT
>VFKS01000468.1 GCA_009885425.1 Novosphingobium sp. | reverse complement strand
TCCGCGATCCGGCATTCGTGCGCGGCTTCATCGTTTCGGGCCTGCGTCATGCGCTGGAAGGTGCAGGGCAACGCTCTGCACAGGCACCGGCGGCATCGGCGATGGGCAATTGGCAGGCGGAACCGATTGCCCCGGCGCTGGGTTCGCTGTTCGCAGGTGGGGCGGTGCGCGAGGCTGCTCCGGCTTGGCACGGCTACCAGGGTGCGGCGATTGCGGCACCTGCCGCGCGGGCCGAGCAAGCCGATGAGGCACCGCCGGTTGCCTACCCATTGGGTGTGGCGCGCGGGCAGGTAGCGCAGACCTATATCGTAGCCGAAGCCGAAGACGGGTTGGTGATCGTCGATCAGCACGCCGCGCACGAACGCTTGGTGCTCGAACGGCTCAAAGCGGCTGGGGCGCAGGACGCTATGACCAAGGCCCAGGCGCTGCTGATCCCTGAAGTGGTCGAACTCGATGAACCCGATTGCGACAGGGTCGAGGCGGCGGCTGCGGTTCTCGCCGGTTTCGGGTTGGTGATCGAACGGTTCGGCCCCACCGCGCTGCTGGTTCGCGCGGTTCCGGCGGTGCTGGGGCAAGGCAACGTGCAGGCGCTGGTGCGGGACATTGCTGATGATCTGGCCCAGAACGGTGCAGCGCTGCTGCTCGAGGAGCGGCTCGAATTGGTTCTCGCGACGATGGCTTGCCATGGTAGTGTGCGGGCTGGTCGGACCTTGTCGGTCGCCGAAATGAATGCGCTTTTGAGGGAAATGGAATGCACTCCGCGATCCGGTCAATGCAATCACGGGCGCCCAACCTGGGTCAAGCTGGCTCATGGCGATATCGAAAAGCTGTTCGGGCGGCGCTGAAACGCTCTGCCTTGCTTGGTCTCACAATGGCTTTGGCGGCGTGTGGGCCGAGCGCCCAGCAGCAGCGAATGGAAGATGACAAGGACGTTGCCGCTGTGGAAGCTGCGCAAAACCGGCTGCCACCAACCGAGGCCGTGGCGCTGCAATTCTTGTTGCCTGAAGATCGGGCCCGGATGGATGGTGTTGGCGGACGCTGTGCCTACAACAACCGTGAGGCCGCGCAGACCGATCCGGTCCTTGTGACTATGGGCAGTTTTGGCTGGATCAAGGTCAAAGGCGAACTGATCAAGCTGGCCGCCGATAGTGGAAGTGAGCCCGGTCCAGTCCGGACCTGGACCCGCTACACGGGCCGAGAGAACACACTGCGGATCCTGCCAGCTGAAACCCGCATCGCGCCGTCGGATTCGATCAGAACGCGCCAGCTAGTCCGCCTGGTGATGCGCGATGCCTGGGATCGCGAAGTCTCTGCCGCAGATCTGGTTCAGGATTGTAAGCCTTAGCCTCCCCGCACCCGGATCAAACCAATCGACTTCATCGTGCAGACCACAACATCGTCCTGATTGAACACCTGCACCGATGATTGAAAGCTGCCCATTTCCGGCCGCGATTGGCTTTGGCGTTTGGACAGCACTTCGCTTTCCACCCGCAATACGTCGCCCGGATAGACCGGTTTCAGCCAGCGCAGTTCATCGAGCCCCGGCGATCCCAGCCCGGCCTGCTTGCGCTCGGTAATGTTGTCCACCAGCATCCGCATAACCATCGCGCAAGTGTGCCAGCCGCTGGCCGATATCCGCCCGAAATGGGTTTGGGCGGCGGCCTCGTCAGAGAGGTGGAAGGGCTGGGGATCGTATTTGGTGGCAAATCCGATCACTTCCTCGCGGGTCACCTCATAGCGCCCAAAGGCCGCCTTGGTGCCAATCTCAAGGTCCTCGAAATAGACCAGCCCGTCCTCACTCATCGCTTAATGCCCCAAACTGATTCTGGCGAACACGGTATAGCCCCAAGGGTTATCGCCATAGGCCGCATCCAGCGCAGCCGGTTTGGCATAGGCGCTGAGCGACCCGCCAAGCGCCAGTTCGAACGGGCCCACCGGAATTCGGCGGGCATACCCGGCTTGCAACTTTGTCACGCGGAACGCCGTATCATGCAATGGATCGAGCGGATTGGGGAACAGTTCGTCATTGCTGACATTTTCGGCCCGGCCAAACAGGCTGTTGTGCTGATCCAGATCCCAGTTCACTTCACCGAGCCACGCAGTCGAGGTATCCCCATGATGGCGCTTTTTCGCAGAGAACGCGCCCATCGCCGATAGTTTGCCATCGCCGTAATGGGCCGAGGCGGTGAAGCGCTGCTCGTCTTCGCCGGGGTGGATCGGTTCGGGCTCTTTGATCTGGCCATAGCTGGCCTGCACCGACCAGCGCGGCGAGGGATTGAAGGTTGCGCGGACCGACCATGAATCGAGCTTGGGTGTTTCGATATCCCAGCGGTCTTCATCCGGCTCACGCCCACGGAAGGCGCTGGCTTCGATTTGCCACTTTGGCGCGGCATAACCGGCTGTGATCACGCCGTAAGTGATGTGGGTCGAATCGAACCAATGGTGCGTAATCGGCGGTTCCGGATTAAACTTGGCCGAGCCGCGATGCATGAACGCGCTGGGCCCAATCGCCGGTTCGCCGACCGGCCCGCCATAGACGAACACACTGCCGTTACCGGCGTTGATATCGACCCGCGCGGCTAGTTCCATGAACAGATCGTGAGGGTGCTGGCGGTCGACAATCGGCAGGCCATAGGCGGTCTCACCGGTCGCGAACAGGTTGGGATAACCTGGCGGGGCCATCAAGGGCTCTAGGCTGAGCATCGACTTGAACTGAATCCGGCCCCAGTCGGTATCGCGCTGCGCAGTGACCATTGCCATCGAGGTGACATAGGTTTGGGAATCGCCACGCGGGCCGGAATGGTCGGTGTATTGAAGCGATGCGGTGCCGTGAGCCATCAGCATCCAGTCGCCCGACATGATGTGGAGGCCATGCATTGCGCCTTCGCCGCCGGGGAGGCGGGACGTGCCAGAGCCTTCGGCATAATCGAGATACTGTGACCCAGTGGAGGCCATGTCGTGACCGGCGTGAGGATCGATTTCGGTCTCAGCGGGAACCGCTTCGGGCTGTTCGCCGCTAGGATGGCCTTGATGGCCCGAATGGTCCTGCGCAAAGGCCGGCGCGGCGAACAGGACGAGGGCCAGCGCCAATCCTCCCCCTCCCCTGAAGGGGAGAAATTCAGACATTGAACTTGAAGTGCAGCACATCGCCGTCAGCAATGACATATTCCTTGCCCTCTTGCCGCAGCTTGCCGGCTTCTTTCGCGGCATTCTCTCCGCCGAGGCCGACGAAATCGTCATAGGCAATCGTCTCGGCCCGGATAAATCCGCGCTGCATATCAGAGTGGATTTCACCCGCCGCATCCGGCGCCTTGGCGCCCTGATGCACGGTCCAGGCGCGCGCTTCCTTGGGGCCAACGGTGAAGAAGGTGATCAGGTGGAGCAGATCATAGCCCGAGCGGATTACCCGCGCGAGGCCGGTTTCGTGGAGGCCCATTTCTTCGAGGAACACCATCCGCTCGTCATCGTCCATGCCGGTCAGCTCGCTCTCAATCGCGGCTGAGACGATCACCGCGTTGGCGCCTTCGGTCTTGGCCTTGGCAAACACCGCTTCGGAAAAAGCATTGCCGTTTGCAGCGCATTCTTCCTCGACATTGCAGACGTAGAGCACCGGCTTTGCGGTGAGCAGCTGAGCCGAGGCGAAGACCTTGCGCTCTTCCTCGTCCTTCGGCCAGGCGAGCCGGGCGGGCTTGCCTTCGCGCAGCAGCTCAAGCGCCGGGGCCAGCACAGCGGCGAGCAGTTTGTTTTCCTTGTCGCCCTGCGCGGCCTTCTTTTGCGCGGCGGGAACCCGCTTTTCGAGGCTTTCGAGATCCGACAGCATCAGTTCGGTCTCAACCGTTTCTGCGTCGGACACCGGATCGATCTTGTTGTCGACGTGCTGGATATCGTCGTTCTCAAAGCACCGCAGCACGTGGACGATTGCATCAACCTCGCGGATGTTGCCGAGGAACTGGTTGCCGAGTCCTTCGCCCTTTGAGGCGCCGCGCACCAGGCCCGCGATGTCGACAAAGCCCAGCTGGGTCGGGATGATCTTCGCGCTGCCAGCAATCGCCGCCAGCTTATCCAGCCGCGGATCGGGTACACCGACGTTGCCGACGTTCGGCTCGATCGTGCAAAACGGATAGTTCGCCGCCTGCGCCGCCTGTGTTTCAGTCAGCGCATTGAACAGGGTGGACTTGCCGACATTTGGCAGGCCGACGATACCGCAACGAAAACCCATCATGCACTCCAATAGAGGATGCCGCGCCCATAGTGGCTTGAAAGCGGTTTGGCGAGGGGGCTATGCGCTGGCGCGTTCGTCGAGCCAAGCAGAGGTCTCGGCCGGGCTGGCAAGGCGGGTTACTGTGCCGGTAAATTGGCTCATAGCGGCGGCGTTGCGGTGCTGCCAAGCGCTGCGAAACATCAGGACATAAAGCAGGAACTCGAGATCGAGCCGCTCGGGGCAGCCCTCTGTCATGTCTGGGCGGGCCTTGCCGCGGTACTGCCACCAGCGTTTCAGCACCCGGCCAAAGCAAATGCGCGTCGGATAATCGAGCCAGACCACCGAATCCGCCCGTGCCAGCCGCATCGGCAGGATAGAACCATAGTTGCCGTCGATGATCCAGCGATCCAACGCCAGCACATCAGAGAGTTCGGCTCGCGCTTCATCCCGATCGCGCTCGATCCAGCCGGGCAGCCAGTGCAGCTTGTCGAGGTGAAACAGCGGCAAACTGGCCCGCTTCGCCAGTTGATGCGAAAGCGTTGATTTACCCGCCCCGGGGCTGCCGATGACCAGAACACGTTGCACCGCGGCCGCTTAGCGCACTGGCAACACCGCTGACAAGCTGTGCTTAAACGCAATTTTTAGGCTTTACTGCTATTTGGTCGGCATGAAAAAGATCATCATTCTGCCCGTTCTGCTGGCACTGGCCGCCTGTGCCGATAGTCCGGCTGACAGCCTGGCCAAAGGCCAGACTGAATTCGCTGCGCACAATTTTGGCGCGGCGCGAATTCATCTGGCCGCCTATCTCGGCACCACGCCGGGAGACCGTGACACGCAGTTGCTGCTCGTTCAGACCCTGCTGGCCTTGGGTGACGGCGAGGGGGCTGAGGCGGCGCTGACCAAGCTCACCGGCGGAAAGCCGCCGGAGGGTCTGCTGGCCGAACTATCAGCCGAAGCCGCCTTGCTGCGCGGGGCACCCGATGCCGCGCTGCAACTGCTCGGCAAAACTGCCGGGGCCGAGGCCGAGCGGCTGCGCGCAATGGCGGCGCTGCAAAAGCAGGATCTGCCAAAGGCTCAATCACATTTCGAAGCGGCAATCACGGCGGGCGGAAACGCCCGGGTTTTTGCCGACTACGCCCGGTTCCATCTGATGGCTGGCAACATCGCCGAGGCCGAGAGCCTGGCCGCGCGCGCCGCCAAGGCGGAGCCGGACGGGATCGACACGCTATTGCTGCTCGGTCAACTGGCGGTCCACCGCGGCGATCTGGGCAATGCGCTGGACCATTATGTCCGCGCGGGCAAACTATACCCCGCCAGTCTGGCCGCGCTGACCGGACAGGCAGCGGTGCTGGGTGATTTGGGGCGCTTAGGGGAAATGCAGGCGGTTATCGACCGCGCGGCTGCGGTCGCGCCGAAGGATCCGGCCATCGTGTTTCTGCGGGCCCGCGCGGCGGCTGGACGTAAGGACTGGGCCGGGGTGCGCACGATCCTGCAACCGGTGGAGGCCGCGATCGGTCAGGCCGACCCGCTGCGGGTGATCTATGGCGAGGCGCTGCTGCGATTGGGCCAGGCCGAACAAGCGATCTCCCAGCTTCAACCGGTGCTGCGGGTCATGCCGGGCAACCGCGATGCGGCAAAACTGTTGGCCGAAGCAATGCTGGTGCGCGGCGATGCCCGCGGGGCACTGGCGGTAATCAAGCCGTTTGCTGATCATCCGGCTGCCCGTAACGCAGAGCTTGATCTGGCCGCCAAAGCCGCCAAGGCCGCAGGCGATCCTGCCGCCGCCCGCTATGCGGCACGGGCCAAGCAGCCGGCGGTCGAGGCCGCTGGTCGCGATCTGGCCGATGCCGATGCGGCCATGCGCAAGGGCAACTGGGCCGGGGCGGTGCAAGCTTATGAGCGAATTCTCGCGGTGACCG
>VFKS01000022.1 GCA_009885425.1 Novosphingobium sp. | reverse complement strand
TCGGGATCGGCCAAAACATCAACCGCCGCAAAGCGAAGCAAGAGAATGCCGACCGCCTCCAGGCTCTTGTCGCGGCGGCGGGTAACGGCTTCGTCACCGCCTTCATCAATCAACACTGCCACTTTGAGCGGTTGGCAGGCGAAGTCGACGATCGCCGAGCCAATCACCTGCTGGCGGTTGAGCTTGAACTTGCCCAGTTCCGCTGCGATCAGCTTTTCCCCGAGCAGGGCCTGCGCCGGGCTGGGCTCACGCTTAGCGGCGCGGGCCATCTCGTGAATCGCATCGAGCCGCGATTCGGCAATGTTCCAGCCCCGCCCACGCTTCTGCAGCGCGGGAGCTTCGGTACGTTCCGAGAGCGGCAAGACGGTGAGGGTTTTTTTCATCCAACGCTTCCTTCAAGCGAAATCCCCAGCAGCTTCTGCGCCTCTACCGCGAATTCCATCGGCAGCTGCTGCAGCACTTCCTTGGCAAAACCGTTGACGATCAGCGCCACCGCTGCTTCCTGATCCAGCCCGCGCTGCATCGCGTAGAACAGCTGGTCGTCGCTGATCTTCGAGGTGGTCGCCTCATGCTCGATCTGCGCGCTGGGATTGCGGACCTCGATATAGGGCACGGTGTGCGCGCCGCAGTCTTTGCCGAGCAGCAGCGAATCGCACTGGGTGAAATTGCGCACGCCCTCGGCGCCCGGCGCGACGCGGACCAGCCCGCGATAGGTGTTCTGGCTTTTGCCCGCAGAGATGCCCTTGCTGATGATCGTCGAGCGGGTGCCCTTGCCGTTGTGGATCATCTTGGTGCCGGTATCAGCCTGCTGATAATTGTTGGTCACCGCGACCGAATAGAATTCGCCGACGCTGTCTTCGCCGTTGAGCACGCAGCTGGGATATTTCCATGTCACCGCGCTGCCGGTTTCAACCTGGGTCCAGCTCACTTTCGAGCGCTTGCCCTGGCACAGCGCGCGCTTGGTCACGAAGTTGTAAATCCCGCCCAGCCCTTCGGCGTTGCCGGGGTACCAGTTCTGCACGGTCGAGTACTTGATCTCGGCATCGTCCATCGCAACCAGTTCGACCACGGCGGCGTGGAGCTGATTTTCATCGCGCATCGGCGCTGTGCAGCCCTCCAGATAGCTGACATGGCTGCCCTTTTCGGCAATGATCAGCGTGCGCTCGAACTGCCCGGTATTTTCGGCATTGATCCGGAAATAGGTGCTCAGCTCCATCGGGCAGCGCACCCCTTCGGGGATGTAAACGAACGTCCCGTCGGAAAACACCGCGCAGTTGAGCGCGCCGAAAAAGTTGTCATTCATCGGCACGATCTTGCCGAGCCACTGCTTGACCAGATCGGGATATTCGCGGATCGCCTCTGAAATCGAGCGGAAGATCACCCCGGCCTTTTCCAGCTCGGCGCGGAAAGTGGTGGCGACCGAAACAGAGTCAAACACCGCATCAACCGCAACCTTGCGCGCGCCTTCGACGCCAGCAAGGACCTTCTGCTCCTCAAGCGAGATGCCGAGCTTTTCATAGACCCGCAGGATCTCCGGATCGACCTCGTCCAGGCTGCCCAGCTTGGGCTTGGCGCGCGGCGCGGCGTAGTAGAAGGCGTCCTGATAGTCGATCGGCGGGATGTTGAGCTTGGCCCAATCGGGCATCGGCATGGTCTGCCACAGGCGGAACGCCTTCAGCCGCCATTCGAGCATCCATTCGGGCTCATTCTTCTTGGCCGAGATGAACCGAACCGTGTCTTCGTTGAGGCCTTTAGGAGCGAAATCGGTTTCGATGTCGGCCGACCAGCCGTGCTCATAATCCGCGACCTTGGCGGCGGCATCGTGGGCGGCTTGATCCTTGAGGACGGGGCTGTCGGTCATAGCACCACCCCCGCCAGCCGGGTCAACGGCACATCAGCGAGCGCACCGCGCATGGCGGCGTTGACCACGCCCCAGTGCGGGCGAACGGAGCAGGTGCTTTCCAGCCCGCAATCATGCTTGCCGGTGGCGACACACGGAGTCAGGGCGATAGGGCCTTCGACCGCTTCGATGATATCGACCAGGCTGATCGCTGCCGCCGGACGGGCCAGCTTGAGCCCGCCCCCGGCGCCCCGGACTGAGCGCAGCAGGCCGGCCGCGGTCAGCCGGCTGACCAGTTTCTGCACAGTGGGCGCCGGCAGGCCGGTTTCCTCGGCCAATTGCGCCGCCGATACGCGGGCCGAGCCGCAATGCCGCGCGGCTGCGCTCATCGTGACGACTGCATAGTCGGCCATGCTGGATAGGCGCATTGCGGTGGCTCCGGTTAAATCAGACTGATTCGCTCCGGTTTCCCTAGGCCGATCATTGCCGGCTGGCAATTGGATGTTTGGCGTTTCGCAGCAGGCAAAAAAAGAGCGGCCCCCAGATCAAAGCCTAGGAGCCGCTTTTAAAGTTAGGATCTCGATGCGGAATGCCTCGAGTCCTTCGGGTCGCATTGTCGGTCTACAACGCATTCGAATGCGTAGATTGTATAGAATCGACAGGATCGGGGTCTGAATCGCCCCAAAAAGGCCATGACAACGGTGTCATACGCCTTGCACCCCGCCTGTAGCCGCTGCGAATCGACAGGCGAGTCGCGGGCTGGCATAGGCCGTTCCATCATGCTCTATTCACTGCTCCGCCCCGCCCTGTTCCTGATCGAACCCGAAAAGGCTCACAGCCTTGCCCTGACGGCGCTGAAGGCCCTGCCGCTGACCGGCAACAATTGCGCCGATGGCCCGCTGGCCTGCGAAGTGGCCGGGCTGAAATTCCCCAACCCGCTTGGGATGGCCGCGGGGTTCGACAAAAACGCCGAAGTGCCCGACGCGTTGCTGGGAGTCGGCTTTGGCTTTGCCGAAGTCGGCTCGATCACCCCGCTGCCCCAGAGCGGCAACCCACGGCCGCGCTTGTTCCGGCTGACCGAGGATCGCGCCGTGATCAACCGGATGGGATTCAACAATAGCGGCGCGGAGCAGGCGGTGGAACGACTCGCCCGGCGCCATGGGCGCCCAGGTGTGGTCGGGATCAACATCGGCGCCAACAAGGACGCGGCCGACCGCGCGGCCGACTATGCCACACTGGCCCGGCTGATGGCCCCGCTGGGGAGTTACCTCGCGGTCAATGTATCCAGCCCCAATACGCCAGGGTTGCGCGCGCTTCAGGATGAAGGCGCGCTTTCGGCGCTGCTCGATGCCGTTTTGGCCGCACGGGGAAGCCACAAGGTGCCGGTGTTCCTGAAAGTCGCCCCCGATCTGGAGCCCGCCGATATCGATGCAATTGCCCGGATCGCGATCGACAAGCGGCTGGGCGCGCTGATCGTATCCAACACTACTATCACCCGCCCGCCACTCAAATCGTCCCAAGCGGGCGAAGGCGGCGGCCTTTCAGGTGCCCCACTCAAGGCGCTGGCGCTGGAACGGCTGCGCGATTTCCGCAAGGCCACCGGCGGACAGATGCCGCTGGTTGGTGTGGGCGGGATCGCCAGCGCTGAAGACGCCTGGGAGAGGATCCGCGCCGGGGCCAGTTTGGTCCAGCTCTACAGCGCGATAACCTATGAGGGTCCGGGGATTGCGCGAACCATCACCAAGGGCCTGGAGCGGCTGATGCGCAGCGATGGCTACTCGAGCATTGCCGAAGCGGTTGGAAGCGAATAGCCGCGATTGCCGTGGCAAAGTCGGGCTGGTGTTGCCAATCCCCGCATAGGGGCATAGCAACACAATCTATGAACCTGCGCACCCTTGCCCCGCTCGCCCTGCTGGCACTCGCCAGCTGTACTCCCGCCCCATCTGCCACGACGCTCCCGCCCAAGGCGCAGCTTTATGACAAGGGCATGGTCAGCGC
>VFKS01000012.1 GCA_009885425.1 Novosphingobium sp. | reverse complement strand
GACGTGCTGAAACAGCAGTATGACAAGCTGCTGCAGGACCGTGAAGAGTTGCGGCTGCGCGGCCAGGTCGAAACCGAAGGCAATTCAGTCAAATTTCAGGTGATCGACCCGCCGACCACGCCGCAAAGCCCGATTGCACCTAACCGGCCGCTGTTGTTGCTGGGCGTGCTTATCGTCGGGCTGGGTGCAGGTGCGGCCACTTCGTTTGCGGTTGGCCAGTTGCGCTCGACCTTCGCCACTACGGCCAAGCTGGAAGCGACCATGGGTCTGCCCGTGCTGGGCGCGATCAGTGCCACCCTGACCGACGGCGCCCGCGTCCTGCGGCGCAAGCGTCTGGCCTATTTCTATGCTGCCACTGCCGCGCTCGGCGGGGTGTTCGTCCTGCTGCTGGCGATCGAAGTCGCCCAGCGCAGCATGGTGGCGTGAGGGGGATCCGATGACCGAGCAAACCAAGATCCCCGTGCCCAAAATGGATGAAGGCAAAGCCCGTGCGGCGACGCTGATCGAACGGGTCGTGCGCAATTACGACCTGGTTCAACTGCAACCCGCGCCGATTCCGGAAAATCTGATCCCGCCAGCCTCCATGCGCCGGCGTTATCGCCGCGCTGATGACGTGGTGGAAGACGCCGAAGTCACTCCGGTGGCGGAACCATCAGCGGCATCCGTTGCGGCTGCCCCTGAGGCACTGGTCAAACCCGCACCGCGGCCCGAAGTGGTTGACCCCGAGGTCATTGCTCCACCGGTTTCGGTGCGCAGCAATGTTCCGGCGCCGGTTGCCATGCCGGTCCGGTTCCGGGGCGAGCGCCATCCGATCAACCGCCAGAACTTGCGCGATCAGGGCCTGATCGTGCCCGAAGGCAGCGTCACGGGGCTGCTGGAAGAGTTCCGGATCGTCAAGCGGACGCTGCTCTACAATGCCAGCCAGCTTGGCCAGCAGGGCATGGGCCCCGCCTCGCAGCGGATCCTGATCTGTTCGCCGCATCCGGGTGAAGGCAAAAGCTATACTTCGGTCAATCTCGCGCTGGCGATTGCGGCCGAGAAGGAGAGCGAAGTCCTGCTGGTCGATGCCGATTTCGCCAAGCCTTCGGTGCTCTCGATGCTCGGCCTGCCAGGCGGTAGAGGGCTGATGGACGCGCTGGCCGATCCTGAGATTGACGTGGCTGATTGCGTCATCGGGACCGATATCTCGGGGCTGTGGGTGCTGCCTGCGGGCAATGCCACCACCTCTGACAGTGAATACCTGTCCAGCTCGCGCACCGCCGCGGTGCTTGACCGGCTGACCCAGGGCGCGCCGCACCGGATCATCATTTTCGATTCGCCACCTGCCCTGGCTGCCTCCCCAGCGGCGGAGCTGGCCAAGTACGCCGGTCAATCGGTGCTGATCGCCCGGGCGGACCGGACCGGCCAAGGCGCTCTGGAAGATGCCGTTTCTCTGCTTTCTGCCTGCCCGAATATTCAGCTGTTGCTGAATGCCGTTCACTTCAGCCCAAGCGGTCGCCGCTTTGGCTCTTACTATGGATATGGGGGATGACCATGACGTCGCGCCTCGTGAAGACCTGTGCCGCGCTGACCGCCTGTCTGGTGGCCAGCTTGCCAGCCGCAGCCTACGCCCAGTCGCTGCCCTATGGCGACGTTGCCGCCTCTGGCGACGATGTTGATACCGGCGATAGCGAAGTGGACGAGGGCGATGACCTCTCGCCCAAGCTCAGCGTGCGCACCAAAAAAGTTCGCGTGACGCCTTATATCGAGGCGCAGCAGGTGGTTACCGCTGAACTCTCACCTGGAAACGAGGTTCTGACCTATACTTCGGTTGCCGCCGGGATTGAGGCCAACGTCGCTGGACGCAACAGCCAGGGCGCGGTTTCGCTGCGCTATGAGCGCCGCTTTGGCTATGGCACCAATCGCGTGCCCGATAGCGACGTGATCACCGGCGTGGCACGTGGCAGTATCGGCATCGTCCCGCGCTCACTGACGCTCGAAGCTGGCGCGATGGCTGCGCGGATGACCGTTGAGAACAACGGTTCGACTTTGAGCGGGCGCGAAGGCAATTCGACCTCGCAGGTTTATGGCGCCTACATCGGTCCCTCGCTGCGCACCCAGTTGGGCGCTTTGCAGGTCGAAGGGCATTACCGGTTTGGCTACAGCCGGGTCGAATCGCCTGATGTGCTGGTGATCGCCCCAGGGCAGTCGCCGGTCGATATCTATGACGAAGGCACGGTCCACAACGCTGCGCTGCACGCCGGGTTCAAGGCCGGGACGGTTCTGCCGATCGGGCTGGGCATGGGCGCGGGCTGGAACCGCGAAGATGTCTCCAATCTCGATCAACGGATCGATGACAAGCACGTTCGCGCCGATGTCACTCTGCCAGTCGGACCTGACCTCGCGCTGGTCGGCGGAGTTGGCTATGAAGACGTCACGGTGTCAAACCGCGATGCGGTGCTCGACACTATCACCGGCCTGCCCGTGGTCGGCCCCGATGGCCGCTATGTTACCGACAAGGCCCAGCCGCGCCAGATCGCTTATGAGGCCGATGGCCTGATCTGGGATGCCGGGGTGATCTGGCGGCCAAGCCGCCGGACCGCACTGGAGGCCCACTTTGGCCGTCGCTATGGTTCAAGCACATACTATGGCAGCTTCGCCTATGCGCCCAATTCGCGGTTGAGCTACAATATCTCCGCTTATGACAGCATTTCCGGCTTTGGCGGGATGTTGAACAATCAGCTGGCCGGTCTGCCAACCCAGTTTGACGCGTTTCGTAACCCGCTGAGCGGCGATCTGGGAACCTGTGTTGCGGCCAGTGGCTCGGTTGGTCAGGGGCAGGGCACCTGCCTCAACGGCGCACTGGCCTCGGTCAAATCGGCGGTGTTCAGAGGCCGCGGCGTCAATGCGACGCTGGGGATCAATGCTGGCAACCTGCAATACGGGTTCGGTGCAGGATATGATCGCCGCAAGTTCATCGCAGCACCCGGAACGGTGCTGGCCAGCGCCAATGGCGTGATCGATGAAAACTATTGGCTGGCGGCCTATCTCAATGGCCGGATTGACCGCTATTCCAGCTTTGGAACCTCGGTCCGGGCCAATTGGTACCAAAGCGGAGATGCCTTGGCTGGCAACTCCAGCGCGGTTGGCGCAACCGCCGCTTACTATCGTTCGATCACCAGCCGCCTCTCGGCCACTGCCGCCGTTGGGGTTGATGGGGTCAATCGCGATCTCCTGGAAGATGTCTGGTCGGCTCAGGCCATGGTCGGCATCCGGTATTCGTTCTGAGCCGCGCGGAAGGATTGAGAATGTTTAATGACTATTATGGGCTGACCGGCCGTCCGTTCCAGCTCACCCCTGATCCGGCGTTCTATTTCGAAAGCCTGACGCACCGCAAGGCGCTGTCATACCTGTCCTATGGGTTGGCACAGGGCGAAGGCTTTGTGGTGATCACGGGTGAGGTTGGGGCCGGTAAATCGACTCTGGTCGCGCACCTGATGAACACGATCGATCCGGCGCGGCTGACCGCGGCGCAGATCGTCACCAGCAAGCTCGATGGCGAAGAACTGGTGCATATCGTCGCGCAGGCGTTCGGCCTGATCGTCGATGGGCATGACAAGGCTTCGGCGCTGGGCGCAATCGAAGCTTTCCTGCATGACGAAGCCCGCGCGGGCCGCCGCTGCCTGCTGGTGGTCGACGAAAGCCAGAACCTGGCGATCGACGCGCTGGAAGAGCTGCGGATGCTGTCCAACTTTCAGCTTGGCGCGCACCCGCTGTTGCAGACGTTGCTGCTGGGCCAGCCGGAATTCCGCGATACGATCCAGGATCACCCGCAGCTGGAACAGCTGCGTCAGCGCGTTATCGCCGCCCATCACCTTGATGCGATGGAGCTGGGCGAAGTGCAGCCCTATATTGAACACCGTTTGAACTGCGTTGGTTGGAGCGACAGTCCGAAGTTTGACCAGCGCGTTTTTACCGTATTGTTCGAAGCATCGGGCGGCGTGCCGCGCCGGATCAACCAGATCTGCAACCGGCTGATGCTGCTTGGCGCGGTCGATCAGCGCAACCGGATTGATGGGGCAATGCTGACCCAGGTTCTTGAAGAGCTGGAGCTTGATGGAACGCTTCAGCTCAAGAAACCGGAACGCAAGGTTGAAGTCGCGGCTCCGATCGCCCAGCCTGTGGCTGCGCTGGCAGCGGTGCCAGTCGATGCCGTGGTGATGAGCCAGCTCCAGGCCCTGCTGGCCGAACGCGACGCCCAGATTGCTGAACTGCAGCAGGCCGTGATCGAACTGGCCAATGAGCGCGAAGCGTTGGTCGCTGCGCCGGTTCAGGCTCCCGCCTCCGATCATGCGGCATTGGCCGCTGTCGAAGCCAAGCTGGCCGGGATCGAAGGCAAGATGCTCGAACAGGAACGCACGATCCGCCACACTCTGACGATGCTGATCGAATGGATCGAATCTGACGAAGCCAGCCGCGTTGCGGCCTGAGCCGAATTTAAGAAGGAGGTCCCATGACTCCCGCGGGTTTGGTCAACGGCCTGTCGGTCGATGTTGAAGACTGGTTTCAAGTCGGCGCCTTTGAAGGGGTGATTGACCGGGGCAGCTGGACATCGCTCGACGACCGGGTTGAGCGCAATTGCGATCGGATCCTGGAGATGTTCGCTGCGGCGGACGTTCACGCGACCTTTTTCACACTCGGCTGGGTGGCGCAGCGCCACGGAAACCTGATGCGGCGGATCGTCGATGCCGGCCACGAACTGGCCAGCCACGGGTGGGACCACGAGCGCGTGTTCCGGTTCGATCGAGACAGCTTCGCGGCGGATCTGGAGCGTTCCAGAAAGGTGCTGGAAGATGCTTCAGGCCAGCGCATTACCGGCTACCGCGCACCCAGCTTCTCGATCGATCAGCG
>VFKS01000035.1 GCA_009885425.1 Novosphingobium sp. | reverse complement strand
CGCGGCTTGGCATGTGGCCAAAGGCGCGCTCTTCGCGTTCTTGCGCTGCGAGCGGGTTGAACACCGGGCCGCGCGGTGGGGCTGAGGCTTGGCGGCTGTCACCAATCCGCTCGTTGCGGATGTACTGATCGCGCGACTGGCCATCGCGGCCCTGTCCGCCCGGTGCGCGGTTCTTGTTCTGACGCGGACCGCCACGGCCACCGCCGCCAGCACCGCGTGCGCCGCTGCGACCGCGCGCATCGCGTTCCTCGCGGCGCGCGTCCTGCTCGGCCTCGGCCGGCTTGCGGCTGGGGGCGGGCAAGCGGGCGGCTTCCTGCTGGAAGTTTTCGGGCAGCGGCAGCTGGGCCAGCTTCACATCGGTCAGCCGCTCGATATCCCGGATATAGGGCTTTTCATCGGGAGCGACAAAGCTGATCGCCACGCCATCGGCCCCGGCGCGCGCGGTCCGCCCGATCCGGTGGACGTATTGCTCGGCCACGTTGGGGATTTCATAGTTGAACACATGGCTCACCCCCGAAACGTCGATGCCCCGCGCCGCGATGTCGGTCGCGACCAGCACCGGCGTGGTACCCTTGCGGAATGCTAGCAGCGCGGCGGTGCGCTGAGCCTGGCTCTTGTTGCCGTGGATCGCGGCGGCGTTGACACCGGCGGTGTTGAGGTGGCGGACCACCCGGTCGGCGCCGTGCTTGGTCCGGGTGAACACCAGCGTGCGTTCGATCTCGCCCGATTCGAGGCCCTTCTTCAGGCTGATCGTCAGCAAGGCCTGCTTTTCGGCCTGGTTGATGAAGATCGCATACTGCTCAACCCGCTCGGCCGTGGTGGCCTGCGGTGAAACTTCGACCCGCACCGGGTTGTTGATGAACTGCTTGCCCAGGTCCGCAATCGCCTTGGGCATGGTCGCGGAAAAGAACAGGCTCTGGCGCTCCTTGGGCAGCATCGCCGAAACGCGCTTGAGCGGCACGATGAAACCAAGGTCCATCATCTGGTCGGCTTCGTCGAGCACGAAGATTTCGACATTGCGCAGCGTCAGCGCGCGCTGATCGATCAGATCGAGCAGGCGGCCCGGAGTGGCGACCAGAATGTCGGTCCCGCCAACCAGCGCGCGGGCCTGCTTGCCCACCGGCAAACCGCCGAACACGCACTGGACCGAAAGGTTCAGGAACTTGGCATAGCCGCGCATATTCTCGGCGATCTGGGCGGCCAGCTCGCGCGTTGGCGAAAGCACCAGCATCCGGCACGAAGCCGGGGTGCGGCCCTTGGGATCGGCGGCCAGGCGGTGCAGTGAAGGCAGCGAGAACGCGGCGGTTTTACCCGTGCCGGTCTGGGCAATTCCCAGCAGATCGCGGCCCGCCAGCAAGGCCGGAATGGCCTGAACCTGGATCGGGGTAGGGTCGGAATAACCCTTGGCTTCAAGCGCACGGAGCAAAGGCTCGGCCAGGCCAAGGTCGGAAAAATAGGACATGAAAAAACTCACAATAGAAGCGGCGCACGCGCGCAGAATTGCGCGCGAACGAAGCAAGGTGTCGTTCGATGCGACCCTGCGTGAAAAAGGCGGCTTCAGCGATTTCGGCGATCGCAAGTTATCGGGCTGGCCATGCGTTGAAACGCCGACATCACGCTGCCCGAAACTGCGGCAGGACAGGGCCCGCGCGCCGATCGTGGACCGGGCGTTAGGCGAAGTTGCGGCGAAACGCAAGGAAATTGCGTGGGGTTGGAGCCCTCACCATTTTCCTACACCGCCGCCGCCTGTTAAAATCCCCGCGCTATGCCGCTTTCCGCCTGCCTTTTTCGCCATGATCCCCGCCCGCCGCGTTGGCACGTTAGGTTACGCAGGATGACGCAGGGTGACGCAAAGTTAAGCGTGGGGACGCAAAGTGTTTTTCTGCGCTCTGGACCCTGTGTTGTGTGTGATCTTCCGCGGGCGTTTTGGTCAGTTTGGCCAGCTCAGGCGATCACGCCGAACAGGTCGTGTTCGTCGGCATCCTCGATTCGGGCGCTGACAATCTGGCCGGGCATGGTGCCGGCGGGCACATTACGCAGGTATACCGCGCCGTCGATCTCGGGGGCGTCGGCCTGGCTGCGGGCAGTGGCACCAATGTCGCCGTCTTCGTCGGGCTCGCCCACTTCGTCGATGATCACTGGCAGGGTCCGGCCGATCTTGGCCGCGAGTTTCGCAGCGCTGATTGCGGCGGTTTTTTCCATGATCCGCTGGAACCGTTCTTCCTTCAGCGCCTCGGGCACGGGGTTTGGCAGGCCATTGGCGTGGGCGCCTTCGACCGGTTCAAACCGGAACGCGCCGACCCGGTCCAATTGCGCTTCATCAAGCCAATCGAGCAGGTACTGGAAATCGGCCTCGGTCTCGCCCGGAAAGCCGACCACGAAGCTTGAGCGGATCGCGATATCGGGGCAAATCTCCCGCCAATTGCGCAGCCGTTCGAGCACTTTGGCCTCGTTGGCTGGGCGCTTCATCGCCTTCAGAACTGAAGGCGCGGCGTGCTGGAACGGAATGTCTAGGTAAGGCGTGATCAGGCCCTGCGCCATCAACGGGATCACCGCATCGACGTGGGGGTAGGGGTAGACATAGTGCAGTCGGACCCACGGTGGCACGCCCTCTGGGGTGCGCAAACCGCCGAGTTCACGGGCCAGATCGGTCATGTGGGTGCGGACCGGATTGCCGTGCCACTGGCGTTCCTCATGCCGGACATCGACGCCATAGGCGCTGGTGTCCTGGCTGATCACCAGCAGCTCGCGGGTGCCGGCCGCGACTAGCTTTTCGGCCTCGCGCAGCACCGCGTCGATCCGGCGGCTGGCGAGTTTTCCGCGCAGGCTGGGGATGATGCAGAACGAGCAGGCGTGGTTGCAGCCCTCGGAAATCTTGAGATAGCTGTAGTGCCGCGGGGTCAGTTTGATGTCGGCCATTTCCGCGTAATTCTGCGGGATCAGGTCGATAAATGGCCCTTGCGCGGGCGGCGCGGCGGCGTGGACAGCTTCGACCACGGCTTCATACTGATGCGCGCCAGTGACGGCGAGGACGGCTGGGAATTTGGCGCGGATCAGCGCGGCCTCATTGCCCATGCAGCCGGTCACGATCACCCGGCCGTTTTCGGCAATCGCCTCGCCAATCGCGGCCAGGCTCTCTTCCTTGGCCGAATCAAGGAAGCCGCAGGTGTTGACCAGCACCACGTCCGCCCCGGCATAGTCGGGCGACATGGCATAGCCATCAGCCCGCAGCCGGGTGAGGATTCGCTCGCTGTCGACCAAGGCTTTGGGGCAGCCGAGGCTGACCATGCCGACGCGCTTTTGCTGGGGGATTACCGTTGCCATCGCGGCGGGGCCTTACACTGCGCCGCAGCAAAGTGCTAGGG
>VFKS01000373.1 GCA_009885425.1 Novosphingobium sp. | reverse complement strand
GACTTGGCATAGACCACCAGCGTATCGGCATAGGCGGCGTTGGTGATCCAGAACTTGGTGCCGTTGAGGACATAGCCGCCTTGAACGGCATCAGCCTTGAGCTTCATCGAAACCACGTCCGATCCAGCCCCGGCCTCTGACATGGCGAGGCTGCCGACATGCTGCCCGCTAACCAGACCCGGCAGATACTTGGCCTTCTGCTCGTCATTGCCCCAGCGGCGGATCTGGTTGACGCAGAGGTTGCTGTGCGCACCATAGCTGAGCCCGATTGATGCCGAAGCGCGGCTGACCTCTTCGACCGCGATGACATGGTCGAGATAGCCGAGGCCGAGCCCGCCCCATTCCTCTTCCACCGTGATCCCGTGCAGGCCCAACTCGCCCATGGCTGCCCACAGCTCATCGCGCGGGAACCAGTCCTCGGCGTCAATTTTCGCGGCCAAGGGCGCGATCTTGTCATCGGCAAAGCGGCCAGCGGCTTCGCGGATCATCATCGCGCTTTCGGGCAGGGCAAAATCGAAATCGGGCGTCGCGCGCATGGGTTCTCCTCTTGGAGCATGGGCATAGCAATTGCGCAGGCCAGCGCAAACTGGTTGCAGCGGAAATTATTGCCCGCGTTTCAAAAATCCCGCTCCGCCGTGCCAGCTGGGGCCGGCCAGTCCCATCACTTTGAACAGCAGCCCCATCTGGCCTTCGGCGACCAGCCGGTCCTTGGCAGCTTCAATCGCGGCGGCGTGCTGCGGCGCACGTTCAGCCAGCGTCTGGGCGCGAGCGTCGATGCCGAGGTTGCGCAGCCAGCGGCCCTGCGGAACCGTGCCAAGCCACCTGCACCCATGCGACTGGGCGATCGCGGCGAGCGTGGCGAAATCGACATGGGCGGTCAGGTCGGCCTCTCCGGGGGAAACGAACGGATCGACCTTAAGGTGATCGCGGACCGCTTGCAGCGTTGATCCATCGCGCACGGTATCGTGGCCGTAGTCGATGAACAGTGCCGCGCCGCCCTGCTCGGTGAGCCGCCCGGCAACTTCATTGACGGTCGCGGCCGCGCCCGGGCAGGTTTCGATGATCGTGCCCAGTTCGGCCTGACGCCGGGTTTCGGGCACGGCAGCGTCCATCGGCTGGGTGCCGGCGATGCATACGAACCGATCACCATCCGGCACTACCATTCGTTCGCGCCAGCCTTCCGCCGTCATCACCAGTTGCCGCACTGGCAGGGCATCGAGGAACTCGTTGGCGACCAACAGGATCGGGCCATAGAGCGGGATCGTCGAAAGGTCGTGGTGCCACTGCGCGCCGGGTAGGTTGGCCAGCTGGACATCCTGGAGCGCGGTCGACGTTTCGACAAAGTGAACCCTCGGCTCCAGCCCATAGCGCTTGGCCACCCGCAGCGCATCCTGCGCCAGAGTGCCGCGTCCAGGGCCAAGCTCGACATAGTGGACCGGCTCTTCGCGGCCGGCATTGATCCACATATCAGCCAGCCACAGCCCGACCAGTTCGCCGAACATTTGGCTGATTTCAGGTGCAGTGACGAAATCCCCGGCCACGCCCAGCGGGTCTTTCGATCCGTAATAGCGGGCGTTGCTTTCGCCCATGTAGTGCATCAGGCTGATCGGTCCGGTATTGGTGATCAGCCGCTGGAACATGGCCGCCAGCGGGTCAGCAGGGGCCTGCTCGGTCATTGCGGAGCAGGCGTCCCGCTGTTCAGTTCTGGCCGGCGCAGCGCCCGGATCAGGAAGAACAGCCCAAGTGCAACCAGCGGCAATGACAGCCACTGGCCCATCGAAAGGCCGGTCTGGCGGGTGAATTCCTGCAGCTGCTCATCCGGCTCGCGGAAATATTCAACCACGAACCGGGCCGCTCCCATGCCCATCAGGAAGACCCCGACCAAGAGGCCGGGCCGCCAGCGCGCGCGGGTTTTCCAGAACAGCGGAACCATGATGATCGCCAGCAGCATCCCTTCGAGCAGCGCCTGATAAATCTGGCTGGGGTGACGCGCGACTTCGCCAGCGCCCTTGAAGATAATCGCCCAAGGCACGTCTGGCCCGGCTGCGCGGCCCCACAGCTCTCCGTTCACGAAGTTGGCGAGGCGCCCGAACAGCATCCCGAACGGAACCGTCACCGAAATGTAATCGGCGACCCGAACGACCGACAGCTGGCCCCGCCAGCTGACCCAGGCCATCGCGATTCCCACCCCGATCAGCCCGCCATGGAAACTCATGCCGCCATTCCACAATTGCAGCAGCTCGCCGGGATGGGCCCACAGACTGGGCAGGCCGGTATCGCCGCCGGTGTAGAACGTGGCATAGCCCAGCCGTCCGCCCAGGATCACGCCCAGCGTGCAGTAGAAAAACAGATCGTCGATATGGCGCTGGGCCAGCGGCGCGCCGGGGCCTTTGGCGGCCTTGCCGGTGTGCCAATAGGCCAGCAGGATCCCGGCGAGATAGGCCAGAGAATACCACCGCAGCTCAAACGTGCCCCAGTCAGTCGGGATCCGGAACAGGTAGTGCTTCAGCCCCAGGTCTTCAAAATGGATTGGCGCATTGCTGGCGGCGGCGGCCAGTGTGGCAAGCGATAGTGACAGCAAGTGCTTAACCCCCTAGATGTTTCGGTGCTGCCGGCCGGGCCGGGCGGGACCGTTCCGCCGTGGCCCGCTTGTGGCACAAGCAGCCCCGCGAAACAAACCCGGTGGCGAGACAAAAACGATTGGGGATGAGGGGCGCGAAAAAGGGCGCGGCCAGCAGACCTTGGGAAAAGGATCCGCAATGCCTACCGAACTCGATCTGTCGATGAATGATGTTGTTGGCCGCCTGACTGCTCCGGGCGGGATGCTGGAAACGGTCCCCTTTGAGCAGGGCGGCGTTGTCTTGCCGATGCTCAAGAATGCCCCGCCCAGCCTGCCAATGCTGTTCGAAATGTTCTGCGCCCAGCACGGCGATGCGGAATTTCTGGTCGATGGCGAGATTCGCCTGAGCTTCGCCCAGACCTATGCCGCCGCGCGCGTCGTTGCGGGCGGACTGGTCGCCGGGCACGGGGTCCAGACTGGCGACCGGATCGGGATCGCGGCGCGCAATTCGGCCAACTGGATCATCGCCTATATGGCGGTGGTGATGGCCGGCGGCTGCGCAAGCCTGCTCAACGGCTGGTGGAGCGGCGAGGAAATGGCCGCCGGGATCGAGCTGACCGGCTGCACCATGGTGCTGGCCGACAAGCAGCGCGCCGCCCGGATTGCCGAGCTGAGTCTTCCGACCAAGGTGGTGCTGTTCGAGCATGATTGCGGCTGGGAGCAGGGTCTGGCAGCGCTGCTGGTTAAGGGCGGAGGCGCGGAAACGCCGCTTCCGGCGCTGACCGGCGATGACCTCGCCACGATCCTCTATACCTCCGGCTCGACCGGCCAATCGAAAGGCGCTTGGTCAAACCACCGCGCGGTCACCCAGGGCGTGTTCAGCTTTGTCGCGCAGACCGTGACGGTCCTGACGATGATGACCGAAAAGGGTGAAGGGCCGACGATGCAGCCGTGCAGCCTGGTCAATGTGCCGTTGTTCCACGTTACTGGCGAAGTGCCGCTGTTCCTCCAGTCGTTCGTGATCGGGCGCAAGCTGGTGATGATGCCCAAATGGGACGCCGAAGAGGCGATGCGGCTGATTGCGGCCGAGAAGGTTACCTATTTTGTCGGCGTGCCCTTGATGAGCTTTGAGATCGCGACCCACCCCAATCGCGAGAAATACGATCTTACCAGTTGCACAGCATTTGCCGCGGGCGGCGCGCCGCGGCCGGTCGATCACGTTCGCCGGATTAAGGAAGCCATGCCGCACGCATTCCCGCTGCTCGGCTATGGCCTCACGGAAACCAACGCGGTCGGCTGCGGCAACCTCAATGAGAACTATCTGGCCAAGCCCGGCTCGACCGGCTCTGCGACCAAGCCGCTGGTCGAAGTCGCCGCGCTCGATGATGCCGGCACGGTGCTGGGCGCCGGTGTCACGGGCGAAGTCGCGATCCGTACGATCGCCAATTTCGGCGGATACTGGGAGAATCCGCAAGCGACCGCCGAAGCGATCACCGCTGATGGCTGGTTCCGCACCGGCGATCTGGGTTACCTCGATGCCGATGGCTACCTGTTCATCGTTGACCGCAAGAAAGACATCATCATCCGCGGCGGGGAGAATATCACCTGCATCGAAGTGGAAGAGGCGGTCTATGCCCATCCCGATGTCGCCGAAGCCAGCGTGTTCGGGGTGCCGGACGAGAAATTCGGCGAGTTGCCGGTGGCGGTCTATCAGGTCGAAGAAGGCCGCAACCTGTCCGAGGATGACCTTAAGGCGTTCCTCAAGGCCCACATCGCCCCCTTCAAGGTGCCGGTGCGATTGTGGGAAGAAACCGAAAGTCTGCCGCGGCTGGGCACCGAGAAGGTTGACAAGCGCGCGCTGAAAGCCCGTTACCTGCCACTATGGCTAGCCGAGCAGAAAACGACCGCGTGAGCACCAGCCGGATTGCCAATCAGCGCGCGGTGATCGATCGCCGCGCGCTGGCTGAAGCGATGGCCGCGCTGATCGAGACGCAAAGCGCCGCGAAGGCCCGGCCCAAGGTGGTTGAACTGCTGCGCGGCGCGCTGGCCACGGGCCGCGCGGAGATTGCCCGGCGGCTGTTGGAAAAGCCATCGGCTGGACATATGTGCGCCGAGGCCCAGGCCTTTCTGGTCGATCAGCTGGTCCGCCTGATCCACGATCATGTGACGCTCGCGGTCTATCCCTCGGGCAATCGTTCGGCGGGTGAACGGCTGACGATCATGGCCGTCGGCGGCTATGGCCGTGGCGAAATGGCGCCGCATTCGGATGTCGATATCGCCTTCATCACCCCCGGCAAGCAGACCCCGTGGTGCGAGCAAGTGATCGAGGCCATGCTCTATTTCCTGTGGGACCTGGGGTTGAAGGTCGGCCAGTCAAGCCGCAGCCTTGATGAAGTGGTCCGGATGGCCAAGGCCGATCTGACAATCCGCACCGCGCTGCTCGAAGGACGCTATGTCTGGGGCGATCAGGCCTTGTTTGCCGAGGCGCAGAGCCGGTTCTGGGCCGAAGTGGTGGCCGGGACCGAGCGGCAATACGTCACCGAAAAGTTGGCCGAGCGAAACGAGCGCCACAAGCGTCTCGGGGACAGCCGCTATGTCGTCGAGCCGAATGTCAAAGAGGGCAAGGGCGGCCTGCGCGATCTGCACACGCTCTATTGGATCGGCAAATATATCCACCACGTTGGAAGCGCGGCGCAATTGGTCGATGCCGGATTGCTGAGCGCCGCTGAATACCGTGCCTTCCGCAAGGCTGAGGACTTTTTCTGGGCGGTCCGCTGCCACCTCCACACGATCACCGGGCGGGCCGAAGACCGGCTGACTTTCGATATCCAGCGCGAAGTCGCCGCGCGAATGCAATTTGCCGAGCGCCCCGGCAAAAGCGCGGTCGAACGGTTCATGCAGTACTTTTTTCTGCAAGCGAAGCGCGTCGGCCACCTGACCGGGCTGTTTCTGGCCCAGCTGGACGACCAGTTCGCCAAGAAGCAACCGCGCGGCCTGCTCGCGGGGTTTCGCGCGCGCCGCCGGATGGTGAAGGGTTATCCGGTATTTGGCGGGCGGATCAACGTGCCGTCGGACGATTGGTTTGCGCAAGACCCGGTCCGCCTGATCGAGATTTTCGTGCTGGCCGACGCCGAAGGACTGGAACTGCACCCCGATGCGATGCGACTGGCGGTGCGCGATGCGCGGCTGGTCGATGCGCTGCGCGAAGATCCCCGGGCCAATGCTGCCTTCATGGACCTGCTGACCAGCCGCAATGATCCCGAAACGGCGCTGCGCTGGTTCAACGAAGCCGGGGTGTTCGGCCGGTTCGTGCCCGATTTCGGCCGGGTCAACG
>VFKS01000491.1 GCA_009885425.1 Novosphingobium sp. | reverse complement strand
GTTTGACTTGCGGCCCAATCCCTTCGAGCCGGTGTTCAATGAGCCGCAACTGCCCTGGAGCAAGCGCGGGATTGTCGGCTGGCTGCGCAGCTGGTTTGAAGCCTCGCGCAAGGGCCCGGCCAAGCTTGAAGAGCTCTCGCTTGCGGCGCTTCGGCGTTGGCATGCCGCGCCGGACATGCTGCCCGAACGGCAACGCTATCGGCCCGATACGCTGCTGGCGATGTCTGCTGTGATCGAAGCCTGGCCTTATCGCAGCCCGCCCGAATGGAAAGGGGCCGGCACGACCGAGCTTGAAGACTATGCGGTCCGGCAGGGCGACACCCTGAGCAAGCTGGCCAAAGCCCGGCTGGGCGACGCCAAGCGCTGGAACGAGCTGTTCGAACTCAACCGTGACCGGATTGAGGATCCCGATGCGCTGGCAATCGGTGCGATCCTGCGCCTTCCGGTATCTAGCCGCGCTCCATGATCAGCGACGACGAATAGGGCACCAGCAGCGCCGCCGCGCGCTTCCAATCGGCCCGCAGCCATGTGCCCCAGACCGCCGGATCGTTCGGCAGGATCACCGGCATCGCTTCGCGTCCGGCATGGCGCCATGCCGCATTGGGTTCGCAGGTCAGCAGGGCGAAGCTGGGCACTTCGCTGTCTTTCCATACGCCCGCCATGGCGAACAGCGGCTGGTCGCTGGGTGCGAACCAGTGCTGGCGGCGGCGGCCAGTGGTCGGATCGGTGCGGCCCCATTCCATCACGGCGGTGGCCGGGATCAAGCAGCGGAACTCGCTGTTGCGTAAGTTTCCGATCCAGAATGGCGAATCGGGATTGCGCACGGTCAGCACCCCGCGCCCGGTCTCGCCCGCCGCTGGCGGTGGCGGCACGCCCCACAGGCGCGGGATCATTCGCAAGGGTTGGCGCTCTCCGCGCGGCCCTGCGACCTCTTCGCGGCCCGTGGTCAAAACCGGCGCAAACTGCGTCGGCGCAATGTGCCCGCCTACCCATGGGTCGGCTCCAGCCGCCGCGCCGAAGCGATCGGCAATCGCGGCGGCAGGAGCATCGAGGCGGTAGAGCATGGTCATTGCGGCAGACCTTGCGGGCCTGTTGCCGCGCTGTCCAGCGCTTGCCCAAAAGCGCTCAGATCGCGCCCACCGGCAGGCGCAGGTAAACATGCCCTTGCGCAGTCGCTGGCGGCATGGCCCCGGCGCGGATATTGACCTGGAGCGAGGGCAGGATCAGCAGCGGGGCCTCCAGCGCGGCATCGCGGGCCTTGCGCATGGCGACGAACTCGGCCTCGCCTACGCCCGCGTGAATGTGGATGTTGGCGGCCTTCTGCTCGGCAACCGTAGTTTCCCAGCGGAATTCGCTGCGGCCCTCGGGCAGGTAATCGTGGCCGACGAACATGCGGGTCTGACCCGGCAAGGCCAGGATTTTCTGGATCGAGCCATACAGCGCTTCGGCGCTGCCACCGGGGAAATCGCTCCGCGCGGTGCCATAGTCGGGCATGAACAGCGTATCGCCCACAAACGCGGCATCGCCGATCAGATAGGTGACACAGGCCGGGGTGTGGCCGGGGGTGTGGATTACGCCGATCTCCAGCGCGCCCAGCGGTAGCACGTCGCCTTCTCGAACCAGCCGGTCGAACTGGCTGCCATCGGCCACGACATCATCGGCTTCGAACAGCGGAGCGAAAGCCTGTTGAACCTGAGTGATCGCCGCGCCAATCACCACCGGGGCGCCGGTCTGCTCGCGCAGATAGTGCCCGGCCGAGAGGTGATCGGCATGGGCGTGGGTTTCCAGCAGCCAGACCAGATCGAGGCCTTGCACGGCCAGATAGGCCAGCAGCGCATCGGCCGATCTGGTCGAAGTGCGGGCATTGCGCGGCGTGAAATCCAGCACCGGATCGATGATCGCGGCCTGCCGGGTGGCGGGATCGTGAACCACATAGCTGGTAGTGAAAGTGGCGGGATCGAAAAAGGCGCGAACGATGGGTGATTGAGCCATGGAGTGTCTCCTTGCGCTTTATATTAGGTATTGCTAATTTAGAATCAAGCTATATATTGCAATCCATGATCGACCTGACCCGTTTCGACCCCGCCCTGTTTGCCGAGAATGCCGGCCGCGCCGCCGAACTGCTGCGCGCGCTGAGCAATGAAAAGCGCCTGATGGTGCTGTGTCAGCTGGCTGACGGAGAACTCTCTGTCGGAGAAATCCAGCAGCGCATTGACCTGTCGCAATCGGCCCTGTCGCAACATCTGGCAGTACTGCGCGATCAGGGGATCGTCGCGACCCGGCGCCAGGCCCAGACGATCTTCTACCGCATCGAGGATCACGCCGCCTTGCGGGTTATCCAGACCTTGGCGGAACTGTTCTGTCCGCCTGAAATGAGGATCCAGTCATGACTGCCGTGCTCCACAAACTCTCCCCTGCACAAGTGCGTGATCGGCTTGATAGCGGGCAAGCGGTGCTGGTCGACATCCGCGAGGCGGATGAGTTCGCCCGCGTTCACATCAAAGGTGCGCAATTGCAGCCGCTGTCGCAGTGGGAGAAGGCCCACCTGACAATCGACCCGGCCGCCGACGTCATTTTCACTTGCCGTTCGGGCATGCGTACCGGCGGCGCTTGTGACCGGCTGGCCGCGCGCGTTTTGGGCCACGCCTATGTCCTCGATGGCGGGATCAACGCCTGGCAGAGCGCCGGCCTGCCGGTTGAAACCGATGCCGACGCGCCGCTGGAGATCATGCGTCAGGTGCAGATTGCGGCGGGACTGTTGGTGCTGGTCGGGGCTCTGCTCGGATTCACGGTTTCGACCGCGTGGTTCAGCATGGCCGCCTTCGTCGGCGCCGGGCTGACCTTTGCGGGCCTCTCGGGCTTTTGCGGCATGGCGAAGCTGCTCATGCTGATGCCCTGGAACCGACAGGGGGCGGCCTAAGATGCGCGCGCTGGCAATTCGGGGCTGGGAAGCCGTCCGCGATCTCGATAACCGGCTTTGGCTGCCGGGCTGGCTGACCCGCCATGTCGACCTGATTTTTCGGGTTACGCTGAGCCTGATCTTTATTATCGGTGGGTTGGGCCATTTCTTCGGCCTGCAGGGGATGCTCGAGCGGATCAAGGAATCGCCCTTGCGTGACCAGGTGGAGATGATCGGCGATCCTACCGCGCTGCTGTGGCTAAGCGGGGCGGCTTTTGTCGTCTTCGGGTTGCTGCTGATGTTCGGAAGATTGCGCCGCCTCTCGGCGCTGATCCTGTTTGTGACACTGGTTCCCGTCACAGTGGCGATCCATATCGCCCCGGGCCATGTCGGGCCGCTCTTTAAGAATGTCGCAATTCTCGGTGCATTATTGCTCGTTTATGGACGGGGCACGGTGGTCCGTTGACCGCGCTGCTTCTCGCTGCGCTGGGCGGCGCGCTGATCGGGCTGTTGCTAACGCTGTTCGGGGGCGGCGGATCGGTGCTGGCAACCCCGTGGCTGATCTACGTTGTCGGTGTTGCCGATGTACATGCCGCAATCGGCACCTCGGCCGCGGCGGTCGCAGTCAACGCTGCCGCTGGCCTTGCCGGGCAGGCCCGCGCCGGGCGGGTCAAGTGGCCCTGCGCGACAGTGTTCGGCCTCGCGGGCCTAGCCGGGGCGCTGATCGGCGCACAATTGGCCAAGCAGGTTGATGGTGCCGCGCTGCTCACCTGGTTCGCCTTCGCGATGATCGCCATCGCTATCTCAATGATCCTGCCGCGCAAGGGTGAGGGCGATCCCGCCGTCCATCTGATCTTGCCGATGGTGCTCAAACTCGCGCCCGTAGGGCTGGCCACCGGGCTGGCAGCGGGGTTCTTCGGGATCGGTGGCGGGTTCCTGATTGCGCCGGGGCTGATGGCCTCGACCGGCATGACGCTGGCTAACGCCGGGGCCAGTTCGCTACTTTCGGTCACCCTGTTCGGCAGCGCGACCAGCGCCAGCTATGCCCTGTCAGGCCAGCTGGTCTGGCCGCTGTTCGGGGCGCTGGTGGGCGGCGGACTGGTCGGCACTCTGGTGGCGCTACCGCTGGCCAAGCGGCTGGAGAGCCAGGCCGAGCTCGCCCGGCGGCTGTTCGCCGCACTGGTGATCGCAGTCGCACTGTATATCTTGACCAAGTGACCTTGCCCGCGCCGCAGCTTGGCTCTAGACAAGGACATCCCCGGGGAGTCGTGTGACTGAGAGGGGCTGGTAACGCAGCCCGACCCGTTGAACCTGAACCCGTTAGCACGGGCGGAGGGAGTGGCCGGTCAACGCTTTTCAGACCCGCCCATGCTCCCGCTCCGCCCATTGGAGCATCTATGGCCGACATCAACAGCAAGCTCGAAATCGGTGTCACCACCGGCCCGATTCGTGGATCGAAGAAGATCCACGTCGGCCCGTTCGGCGTCGCCATGCGCGAGATTCACCTCGATCCATCGAGCGGCGAGGCGCCGGTGCGGGTCTATGACACCAGCGGGCCCTATACCGATCCCGCCGTCACCATCGACATCGCCGCCGGCCTGCCCGAACTGCGCCGCGCCTGGCAACTGGCGCGCGGCGATGTCGAGGAAGTCACCCAGCGCGAGGTCAAGCCCGAAGACAACGGCCAGATCGGCCCCGATCGCAGCGGCGGGGTTCCAGCGTTCCCCAACGTCCGCAAAACCGTGCTGCGCGGCAAACCCGGCGCCAACCTCAGCCAGATGCACTATGCCCGCCGCGGGATCATCACGCCCGAGATGGAATATGTCGCGACCCGCGAAAACCTCGGCCGCGAACGGCTCGCGCAGTACGTCCGCGATGGCGAAAGCTTTGGGGCCGAAATCCCGGACTACGTCACGCCCGAATTCGTCCGCGATGAAGTGGCGCGCGGCCGCGCGATCATCCCGTCAAACGTCAACCACCCCGAATGCGAACCGATGGCGATCGGCCGCAACTTCCTGGTCAAGATCAACGCCAATATCGGCAACTCCGCCGTCGCCAGCGATGTCGCCGCTGAAGTTGACAAGATGGTCTGGTCGATCCGCTGGGGCGCGGACACCGTGATGGACCTCAGCACCGGCCGCAACATTCATGACACCCGCGAATGGATCCTGCGCAACAGCCCGGTCCCGATCGGCACCGTGCCGATCTATCAGGCGCTGGAGAAAGTCGGCGGCGTGGCCGAAGACCTGACCTGGGAAGTGTTCCGCGATACCCTGATCGAGCAGGCCGAACAGGGCGTCGATTACTTCACGATCCACGCCGGGGTCCGCCTGCCCTACGTTCCGCTCGCCGCCAAGCGGATGACCGGGATCGTCAGCCGGGGCGGCAGCATCATGGCCAAATGGTGCCTGTATCACCACAAGGAATCGTTCCTTTACGAGCACTTCGACGACATCACCGAGATCATGAAGGCCTATGACATCGCCTACAGCCTCGGCGATGGCCTGCGCCCCGGCTCCATTGCCGACGCCAATGACGAAGCCCAGTTCGCCGAGCTCTATACGCTGGGCGAGCTCACCCATCGGGCCTGGAAAAGCGACGTTCAGGTGATGATCGAAGGGCCCGGCCACGTGCCGATGCACAAGATCAAGGAGAACATGACCAAGCAATTGGAAGTCTGCGGCGAAGCGCCATTTTATACATTAGGCCCGCTCACCACCGATATCGCGCCGGGTTACGATCACATCACCAGCGGGATCGGCGCGGCGATGATCGGGTGGTACGGCACCGCGATGCTCTGCTACGTCACGCCCAAGGAACACCTTGGCCTGCCGGACCGCGACGATGTGAAAGTCGGCGTCATCACCTACAAACTCGCCGCCCACGCCGCTGATCTGGCCAAGGGGCACCCCGCCGCGCAAGTCCGCGATGACGCGCTCAGCAAAGCCCGCTTCGAATTCCGCTGGCGCGACCAGTTCAACCTGTCGCTCGACCCGGACACCGCCGAGCAATACCACGACCAGACCTTGCCAGCCGAAGGCGCAAAAACCGCCCACTTCTGCTCCATGTGTGGGCCGAAGTTCTGCTCGATGAAAATCAGCCAGGAAGTCCGCGAATTCGCCCGCCTGCAAAACCAGAGCGCCGACACGTTTGTGGCCGCCGAGGAAGCCGAGGCCGGCATGGCGGAAATGAGCAAGGTCTATGACGAGACCGGGCGGGAGCTGTACATGGGGGCTGGGGATAGGGAGCATGATTGAACGGATTTTCGAAACCACGATCATTGCGGCGGCAATTGGACCGGCGCTGATTGATGGTGCGAGGAAACCTGACCCGGCATGAGCTTCATTCCCAGCCGCGCCGCCGGACTTGACCGGCTGGCGGCGTTCGTGCCGCACGCCGGGCGGGCTTATGCCGACGGGCGCAACAGCGATCCCGGGCCGGACCAGCAGCAAGCGGTCTCGCTGCTCTCGCCCTATCTGCGGACCCGGCTGCTGAGCGAGCACGAAGTGGTGCAGGCAGTGACGGCGCAGCATTCCTTCGGGCTTTGCGAAAAGTTCGTTCAGGAAGTGCTGTGGCGGACCTATTGGAAGGGCTGGCTGGAACTGCGCCCGGCAGTGTGGTCGCGGTTCACGGCGGAGCGGGACGCGCTGGCGATCCGGGGCAGCATTGGCAGCGGAATGCTGAAAGCCCTCGCTGCGGCGGAAGGCGGCACGACCGGGATCGACGGGTTTGATGACTGGGCCTGCGAACTGGTCGAGCACGGCTATTTGCATAACCACGCGCGGATGTGGTTCGCCTCGATCTGGATCTTCACGCTGCGGCTGCCATGGGCGGCGGGGGCAGACTTCTTTCTGCGCCACCTGATCGATGCCGATCCCGCGTCGAACACGCTGTCATGGCGCTGGGTTGCGGGCTTGCAGACTGCCGGAAAAACCTATCTCGCCACCGCTGACAATATCGCCCGCTTTACCGGCGGCCGGTTTGCACCCAAGGTCTGGCAACAACGGCGCAGCCG
>VFKS01000407.1 GCA_009885425.1 Novosphingobium sp. | reverse complement strand
CCTGACGACGCCTTGCTGGCGCTGCGCCAGATGCTCGGCAATGCCCCGACGGAGCCTGCGCGATGAGCGAAGCCCTTGCCCTGACCGGCCTCGGCAATGCTGAGCGGGCCGCAGTGATGATCATGTTGCTGGACGAAGGCCAGGCCGCCGAAATCCTGCGCCAGCTTGGCCCACAAGAGCTGCAATTGCTCGGCGAGAAAATGTGCGAGCTGGGCGATATCGGGCCGGAGCAGATCACCCAGGCGATCGCTGGCTTTGTTGATAGCACCCAGACCGGCGGGATCAGTGCCCGCGGGCGCGGCGATCATGTCCGCCGGGTGATGACAGCAGCGGTCGGCGAAGTGAAGGCTGACAGCCTGATGCAGCGGATCATGCCGCAGGGCGAAGCCACTGGTCCGGCGATCGAACTGGCCCGCTGGCTGACCCCCTCGGCGCTGATCCCGTTGATCAAGGATGAACACCCGCAAGCGATCGCACTGCTGCTGGTTCAGCTTGACGCCGATGTCGCCGCCGAAGTGCTCCATTCCTTGCCCGCTGAATCCCAGCCGCAGGTGATGCACCGTGTCGCCACGCTCGGGCCAGTTTCGGGCGATGCAATGCGGATGCTGGAACAGGTCCTCAATAGCCGGATCTCCGCCAGCCACGGTCAGGCAGCGCTGGCGATGGGCGGCGCGCGGCAGGCCGCCGACATCATCAACAACCTGGGCAAGGCCGCCGAAAAACGGATCATGCCCGAGCTGAGCCGGATCGACAAAGTCCTGACTCGCGAGATCGAAAACGAGATGTTCAAGTTCGAACATCTCTTCGCGCTCGACGCCAAGGCAATGGGAGCGCTGCTGCGCGAAGTCGAAAGCGATATTCTGATCAATGCCTTGAAGGGTACACCAGAGGAACAGCGCGAGGTGTTCTTCGTTGCCATGTCGAGCCGTGCTGCCGACGGTGTGCGCGACGAAATCGCCGCGCGCGGGCGACTCAAGATGGCCGAAGTGATCGAGGCCCAGAAAGCCATCGTCACAGTCGCCCGGCGTCTTGCCGCCGATGGCACGATCCAGATCGGCCCGGGCGGCGGCGATGACGAATATGTCTAGTCTGTCCTTTGTGGCCATCGCCGAGAGTGCCGGCTTTCAATCTGACCCACGGTTCGTGGCTGCGGTTACGGCTGCGCCCAAGCCCGGCGATCCGCTCGCGCAGGCCTGGGCCGAAGGCTATGCCGCCGGGCTCGACGAAGCCCGCGACGCGGCCGAAGCGCAAGCCGAAGCCGAGGCAGCGGCTCGCGCCAGGATCACGCTCGCCCTGGCCCGGCTTGACGCCGACCAGACCGAAAACTTACGGCAGAAACTGACCGTCACCGTCACCGCGCTGTGCGAGGCGAGCCTTGCCCCGCTGGCGCTCGACAAGGATGCCCTGGCGGCACGGGTCGCGCGCGCCGCGGCGATGTTGGCCCGGGCCGATGATGACAAGGTGCTGCGGCTGCATCCCGATGACCTAAGACTGATTGCCAAGCAGCTACCTGAAGATCTTGAGATACTGGAAGATCCTACGCTCGATCGCGGTGCCTTGCGGCTCGAGACGACCAGCGGTGGGGTAGAGGATGGTCCGGCCCATTGGCGCCGGGCGATTGCCGAGGCGCTGGCGCAGTGCTGACCTTCCTGGCCCCCCTGCTCGACGATTTCACCGAAGCGCGGCTCGACCTGTCGCCCGGTCGCTATGGCTTGCTCAATGCTTGCGACGGCGGCCTGCTCGAAGTTTCGGGACTCTCCGCCCCGGTCGGTGCGCTGTGCAAGGTAGCACATGGCCCAAAGACGGATGGCGCTGAACCCCTTACTGCCGAAGTGATCGGTTTTCGCAACGGCCGCACACTGATGATGCTGCTCGGCGATACCGTGATGCTGCGCCCCGGCGCGCGGGTCCGGCCCGAAGGCCGCCCCGGGATGCTGCCAGTCGGCGATGCTTTTCTGGGCCGCGCGGTCGATGGTGAGGGCCATCCAATCGACGGCGGCGAACCGCTTCACGCCCGCGCCCAGTGGCCCGCCGGCGGCGTCCGCACCGGCGCGCTTGATCGCAGTCCGGTGCGGGAATGCTTCGACACTGGCGTGCGCGCACTCAATGCCCTGACCACTTTCGGGGTCGGCCAGCGGATCGGGATTATGGCCGGATCCGGCGTCGGCAAGTCGGTTCTGCTTGATATGATTGCGACCGGGGCCGAGGCTGAAATCGTCATCGTCGGGCTGATCGGCGAACGCGCCCGCGAAGTGTCCGATTTTGTCGAACGCCATATGAACGGCGCCAATCGCGCCAAGACCGTGGTTGTCGCGGTGCCGGCCGATCACGCCCCCAACCTGCGGCTGCGCGGCGCCTTGCTCGCTACCAGTCTGGCCGAGCATTTCCGCGCGCGGGGCCGTAAGGTGCTGCTGATCATGGACAGCCTGACCCGCGTGGCCCACGCCGCGCGCGAGATTGCGCTGCTGCTGGGTGAACCCGGCGCGGCCCGCGGTTATCCCCCTTCGGCATTGGCGACGATTACCAAACTGGTCGAGCGGGCCGGCAATTCGGCGGCCAGCGGCGGATCGATTACCGGGATCTACACGGTGCTGGCCGATGGCGACAATCAGGACGATCCGGTGGTCGATACCGCCCGCTCGATCCTCGACGGACACATCGTACTGAGCCGCGATCTGGCCCAGCGCGGGCAGTATCCGGCGATCGATATTGCCGCTTCGCTCAGCCGTGTTATGGCCGATATCGTGCCCGATGAGCACGACCAGTTGGCGCGCGAATTCCGCGCCTTGACCGCGAGTTACGAGGCGAACCGCGACCTTGTTCTGATGGGCGCCTATCGCGCCGGGGCCGATCCTCAACTCGACCGAGCCATCGCCATGCACGCCGCGCTGAGCCAGTTCCTGTGCCAACCGGCCCGCAGCTCGGTTGGTCTGGCGGAAAGTTTCAACGCCCTCGAAGGTCTACTCGGCGATGCGCGCTGAGGCTGCGCGGGTGCGCCGCTTGCAGCGGCTTGAACAGGTTCGCGCCTTTGCCAAGCAGGCCGCCGCGCGCGATGCCGCGCAGGCCGAAGGAACGCTGACCCAGCTAGAGGCGCTGGCGGCGCGTACCGGCGCAATGGCCGATGACTATCGCGGCCGCACTGGCCTGAGCGACGGTTTGGAACTGCGTCAGCTTGGCAGCTTTGTAGTGGGTCTTGGCGGGATCACCTCGGCCACGCGCAATGATGCAGCGCAGGCTCGGGCCGTGGCCGACCACAAGCAGCAGGAACTGGCCCTGGCCGAACGCCGCCGTGCCGCCGTCGAAGACCGCGCCAAGGCCGGGACACGTGCGCTGGTCCTGCGGCGACAGCAGCCGGTGCTAAGCGGTCGCCGCGCGGTTGGCACGGACCTTGAATAATGAACAGCAAGCCCGCTCTCGCGAAGGACCTGCCGATGATCCAACCTGCTGCCCCTGCTCCCTTCCCTGCGCTATCCGTGCTTGGCGATGGGCTTGCCCAGCCGACCAACGAAGCTGCGGATGGCGCGGGTTTCGGGGCTTTGTTGGCGCTCCAGAGCGTTGCGTCTGCCCCAGAAAGTGCCGAGAGCATGCTCCAGCCCAGTGCCGCAACCTTGGGCGTATCGGTGACCGTTGAACCGGCAACAACCGGCAAGTTCTTGCCGCTTGATTTGCCGGAAACGATACAAGCTCAGCCGCGCACCGAACTGCCCGGAGCGATGCCAATGGCAGCGGCCGTCGCAGTTGCAATCCGCCCGGCCACTTCCGCAGCCAAGCTTGAAAAGAGCCCAAAGCCTGAAAGGAACCCAAAGCCTGAAACGCTGCCGGAAACGGATACTCCGCAAGTAGCAAAAGCTATGGCCAGCGAGGCGGAACCACTGCCACCGCTGCCAATTCTTATCGCATTTCCCCCCGCCGAAGCCGCAGGTGCAGATCTGCCTCCAACCGAAGTGCCAGTTCCAACCACCCCGCCAACCGTGCATGTGCCCGAAGACAAGGCCAAGCCCGAACGTGATCACGCTGGCCAAGGCCCGGTCCAGCGCACGATTCCGACCCTGCCCGCAACCGCAAGTTCCCAAGCTCAGGCGCAGGTGCAGCGTCACGCAGGTCAGGCCCCGGCTGCGGCGATCGAAACCGCCCTCCCAGCTATCCATCCCGCCCAGCAGAATGCCCAACCCGCCGCTGTCCCGGCCGAGCAGGTCCGCGTCGAGCTCGCGCTGCCGCGATTGGTCCAGGCTAAGCCGTGGGTCCGCGATGAGCCGCGTCCGCTGGCCAAGCTCGTCGAACCGGCGCTGCCAAAATCGACCATTCCCGAACTGGTGCTCCCTGATGCTGCGAGCCCGCTGACTTCGTCGCTCACTCAACCGCAACCCGTTACCGGACAGGTCGCTGCGCCAATCGGGCCGGTCCGCCCGCATGATTTTGCCGCACTGATCGAACGTATCGCGGTGGCCCGCGAAGCTGCAGCGCCGCAAGCGGTTTCGATCACTGTGACGCATCAGGACTTCGGACAGGTCCGGCTGAGCTTTCGGCCTGAGGATACCGGGCTGTGCGTAGCGATGAGCAGCGCCGATCCCGGCTTTGCCCGCGCCGCCGCTGCGGTCCCCGCCCCGGCCCTGCCGTCCACTGTCAGCGATCAGACGGGCCCCGGCCCGAATCAGCGCAGCGACACCGGCGCGGCCCAGACCGGCGGCCAGTCACATTCGCGCGGTGGATCAGGTGATCCCCGCCGCGATAGCCAGCCGCAGTCGCAGGCCAATCCGGGACCGCGCTCTGGCCGCGATCGTTCGGCCCCGCGCACCGGCATCTTTGCCTGAACCGCCGTTTTGAAGGGAAGCAACGGACATGAGTGACAAGCCAGAGGGCGAGGCTGCCCCCCCCAAGAAGAAGGGCAAAAGTCTGCTGATCAAACTAACATTGGGGCTGGTGCTGATCGGCGCGAGTGGCGGCGGCACCTTCATGGCCGTCAAGGCGGGCATGCTTGGCGGCGAACATGGCGCGGACAAGCCGAAGGAAAAGGACGAGCCCAAGCTGGTCAAAAAGGGCGAGGAAGACCCCTATGCCCCCACGGTCACGGCCAAAGAGGGCGAAGGCCCGGCCGAAGTCGAAGGCGAAGGCGGGAGCGAGTTCAAGACCAGCTATTACAACTTTTCCGACGATTTCACCTCGAATCTCAAAAACTCGACCGCACTGGTGCAGGTCAGCCTGGCCTGTTCGACCCGGCGCGATGGCCGGGTGCTGATGTGGCTGAAAAAGCATGAACTGGCGATCCGCAGCGCAGTGCTGGTAGTGCTGGCCGATACGCCTGAGGAAGATGCTTTTACACCCGAAGGCAAAGTCCGGCTGGCCAAACGGCTGACCGATGCGATCAACAAGGTCCTGACCGAAACCGAAGGGTTCGGCGGGGTCGACCGGGTCTACTTCAAGGGCTTTCTGGTCCAGTGAAGCAGCAACGCGCCTTCATCGCCGAACGGATCGCGGCGCAGCACTGCCAGGAACTGCTGCGGCGCGGATCCGAGCCGATTGATCTGATCCCGGCGCTGGCCCGGCTGGGCGAGCGGTTCGCCCGGTTGCTCGGCCCGGCCTTTGCCGCTCTTCTCGGTGGCGAAGCACCCAGCGTAGTGGTGGCCGTGCCCGCCGAACTGACTGAACCGGAACTGCGCGAGGAGGCCGGTGCGCTGGCCGCCAACTGCCTGCTGGCCACCGCAACTCCCGGACTCGCCCTGCTCGCCTCGGTCGACGGGCTGGCGACGCTGCGGCTGGTCGATCGGGCCTTTGGCGGGCGCGGCGATGCCAGCGGGTCGGTGCCGGAAAGCTTCCCGATATCGGCCCAATTGATGATCGAGCGGCTCGAACAGCTGCTGGCCCGATCCCTGGGCGAGGCCTTGGGCCAGAGCGAACTGCGCGTGCTGAAGCGCGACAGCCGTCTGGCTGAACTGGCACCATTTCCAGCTGGGGCACGGCTCGCGGTGCTACGGATCGAAGTAGTGGAAGGCGCCCGCGCGCCTTGGAAACTGCTGATCGCGCTGCCCACTTCCCAGCTTTCCAAGCTGCTCGGCAGCGGTGATACGCCCGCGCCGCGCGAACCCCGCCCCGCCGATCCTGCGGCCGCTCCGTTTGGCGACCTGCCGTTACCGCTATCCGCGACGCTGGTCGATATGAAGGTGCCGCTGTCGGTTCTGGCAGCGCTCGAACCCGGTTCGGTCTTGCCGGTCGCGCTGGTCCGGGCGGTGCCCCTGTCGATCAGCGGGACCATTCTCGCGCGGGGAACCATCGGCGCGCAGGACGAACGCGTCGCCATCAAACTCAGCCAGATTGCCTGAAGGAACTGATCCGAAATGACTATCCACACCCGCGGATTTGACTTGCTCAAAGAGGTCGACGTGCGCCTCTCGGTTGAGCTGGGCCGCACCGACATGAAGCTCAAGGATGTCCTCGCGCTGGGCGAAGAGAGCGTCGTGATGCTCGACCGGCTGACCGACGAACTGCTCGACGTGATGGTCAACGGCAAGCTGATCGCGCGCGGCGAAATTGTCGCCGAGGGCAATCGCTTTGGCCTCAAGATTATCGAGATGGTCGGCGCCGAGCGTCAGCCAGAAGGCGCTGCCTGATGCTGATCTACATCCTCAAACTGCTGATCCTGCTGCCGCTGATCGCGGGGCTGGCCTGGGGGACGCTCAAACTGGCCCAGAAAATGCAAGCCCGGCTTGGCGCCGCCCAGGGCACCGACAAGGCGGTGCGGATCATCGAGACCACCATGCTCTCGCCGACGCTCAAGCTGGTCGTGATCGAATTCCACGGCCGTGAAATTCTGGTTTCAGCGTCGCGCAGCGGGTTGTCCCGATTAGCCGAGGCTCCAGCCCGGGAGGCGGGGGAATGAAGCGGTTCATTGCCGGGTTGATCGCACTCCTCACCCCCACCATCGCTCAGGCCCAGACCGCGATCCCCGGCGCGCTGGACCGGGTCTTTGGCGCGACCGGCGTGGCCGGCGGCCAAGGTATGACCCTTTCGCTCCAGCTGCTGGTGATCATGGGGCTGCTGACGCTGCTGCCCGGATTGCTGCTGATGATGACCAGCTTCACCCGGATCCTGGTGGTGCTGTCGATCCTGCGCCAAGCCCTGGGGCTGCAGCAAAGCCCGCCCAACCAAGTGCTGATCGGGCTGAGCCTGTTCCTCTCGCTGTTCATCATGGCGCCGACGCTCGACAAGGTGAACGCCAACGCGATCGCTCCCTACAGCGCGGGCACGATCAACGCCGAACAGGCGCTGGCAGCGGGCGGCGGCGAGTTTCACGCCTTCATGATCCGCCAGACCCGCAAACATGATCTGGCGATGTTCGCTGATATGGCGGGCGCACCCAAATTCGCCCGTAGCCAGGACGTCCCGTTCTCGATCCTGCTCCCAGCCTTTGTCACCAGCGAGCTCAAGACCGCGTTCCAGATCGGCTTCATGCTGTTCCTGCCGTTTCTGGTGATCGATCTGGTGATCGCATCGGTGCTGATGAGCCTGGGGATGATGATGATGAGCCCGACGATCGTCTCGTTGCCGTTCAAGCTGCTGCTGTTCGTGCTGGTCGATGGCTGGGCGCTGCTGATGGGTAGCCTGGTGGCGAGTTTCGGATAGCGTCATGGATGAAACCACCGCCCTGCTCGCACTGACCGACCGAATGCTGTGGGTGACCGCACTGGTCGCTGCACCGGTGCTGCTGGCCAGCCTCGCAGTGGGATTGGTCGTAGGGGTCATTCAGGCCGCAACCTCGATCAACGAACAGACGCTGACTTTCGTGCCCAAACTGGCGGTGATCGCGCTGGTGCTGGTCGTGCTGGGCGCGTCGATGTTCGCGCTGGTGGCCGATTTCACGCAGGAGATATTCACGACGATTGCCGAGCTGGGCCAATGACGGCGCTCGATTTCGGCTTCGGCGCGGTTGAGGCCGAGCTGTGGAAACTGGTATTCCTGATGACCCGGATCGGAGCCGCACTGATGGCGGCGCCGTTTTTTGCCGCGGCCGCCGTGCCGGTGCAATTGCGGGTTGCGATCACCGGGGCAATTGCGGTGCTGGTTTCGGCCTGGATTCCCGTCGCCACGCCGCCAGCGCTGCTCTCGCTTCCCGGGATGCTGGTGTTGGCCAATGAAGCACTGATCGGGCTCGCGCTGGGCTTCGTCCTGCAGTTGTCATTCGCAGCGCCGATCCTGGCGGCCGAGCAGATCGGCGGCGCGATGGGGATGAGCATCGCCTCCAGCGCTGATCCGGTCAGCGGCGCACACTCGCCCGCGCTGGGACAATACTTCACGGTGATGCTGACGGTGATCTTCCTTGGGCTTGGCGCGCACCTAACCTGGTTGCGGCTGGTGGTTGAGAGCTATCACGCCTTTCCGCCGGGCGGCGCCTGGTTCGGTCCGGCCCAACTGGAGCGACTGCTCGGCTTTGGCAGCGATATGTTCATCGCGGCGGTGGCGATCGCCTTGCCGGTCACGCTCGTACTGTTGCTGGTGCAAGTCGCCAGCGGGGTGCTCAGCCGCTCGGCCCCCGCACTCAACCTGTTCGCACTCGGCTTGCCGGCCGGCATTCTGGCGGGCCTTGCGGCGCTGATCGCGGTCGCCCCGCTTTACGCCGATCAATTCGCCATGCTGAGCGAACAGGCGGTCCGGCAGGCCGGAGAACTGCTACTGCGATGAGCGGCGAAAAGACCCTTGCCCCAACCGAAAAGCGCCGCCGCGAGGCTGCGACCAAGGGCGATGTCCTGCGCAGCCGGGAAGTTGCGACCGCCGTGGCCGTGCTGGTCGGCGCGGCCTGGCTCAAATTCGCCGGGCCGTGGCTGTTCGACCAGCTGAGTGCAGCAGTTCGGGCTGGCCTGTCGTGGGATCGCAGCGCGGTAGAAGCGTTCGATCCGGTCAGCGCGATGCTGGCCGCCGCCTGGGCCGTCACCCTGCCGCTGCTGTCGTTGGCCCTCGCAGTGCTCGTTGCCGTCAGCGCCACGCAGCTGGCGCACGGCGATGGCCGCTGGGTCGGTGCCAGCGCGCTGCCTAAGGCTTCGCGGCTAGATCCCATGGCCGGGTTCAAACGGATGTTCGGAGCGCAGGGCTGGATCGAAGTCGGCAAGGGCATTCTGAAAGTCGTCCTGCTGGGCGCGATTGCCTTTTACTGGGCGAAATCGAATTTGAGCGACCTGCTTGGCCTCGGCCGCGCCGCCTCGCTCGGCGGCTCGTTGCGGCAGGCGTGGGACGCGCTGACTGCGCTGCTGTTTGCACTCTCCGCCGGACTGCTGGTCATCGCCCTGATCGACTGGCCGGTGCAATGGCTGCGGCGGTTCATGCGGCTGCGGATGAGTCAGCAGGAAATGCGCGACGAGCACAAGGAAAGCGAAGGATCGCCCGAACGCAAGGCGGCGCAGCGCGGCCGGGCCCGCCAATATGCCAGCGGCGCGGTGGCCAAGGCAATGCAAGAGGCGCAGTTCGTGCTGACCAATCCGAGCCACTT
>VFKS01000431.1 GCA_009885425.1 Novosphingobium sp. | reverse complement strand
CGCAGCATCGATATTGCTGCGGTTCTGAAAGCCATAGGTCAGGCCCGAGGTATGGCGCAGCAGATCGACCATCCGCATCGGCTGATCGCACGGCTTGGTCAGGAACGGCACTCCGCCGCCGCCGCCATTGTAAACTCCGATTCCCTTGAATTCGGGCAACACGTGATGAACCGGCGTATCAACCGCGACCTTGCCCTGTTCGACCAGCATCATGAAAGCGATCGAAGTGACCGGCTTGGTCATGGAAGCGATCCGGAACAACGAAGTCTCGTCGATCTGTTTGCCGCCTTCGCGCGCTTCGCCTTGCGAGGAAAAATGCGCGATCTGGCCGTCCTTCGCGATCAGGATCTGGGCGTTCGGCAGCAGCCCGGTATCGAGATAGCGCTCCTTGATGAAGGCCGGGATGCGGGAGAGACGGGCAGTATCGAAACCGGCGGCAGTGGTCATGCGGGAATCCTGTCAGTTGCTTTGCGCAACCTCATGCCGTGTCCCCGGCGCCAAGGCAATCGCTGCGCGCATCGGTCGGCCCCCTTTACAAGCCTGGTCCTGCCCGGCATAGCCCGGTGCATGATCTCGGCACGTTTCCTGGCTTTGGGCCTTACCCTGCGACTTATCCGCCCTTGGGCGTGAGCTGGCGCGCCTGATCCGGGCGCCTGGCGGCTCCCAAGGGAACTGAACAGAGCCATCCCGTCGCACAAAATTCCAAGATCAGAGATTCCATCATGACCATGCTGAAAGACCCGGGCGCCAAGTACCGCCCTTTCCCGCCGATCAACTTGCCTGACCGCCAGTGGCCGTCACGTCAGATCACCAAGGCCCCGCGCTGGCTTTCGACCGATCTGCGCGATGGCAATCAGGCGCTGATCGACCCGATGGGCGCGGAAAAGAAGATGCGGTTCTTTGAACTGTTGCTCAAAGTCGGCTGCAAGGAGATCGAGGTCGGCTTTCCCGCCAGCGGCGCGACCGATTTCGATTTCATCTCGGGCCTGGTCAAAGACGGCAAGGTGCCCGACGATGTGATGATCCAGGTCCTGACCCAGTCACGCCGCGATCTGATCGAGACCAGCTTTGCCAGCCTCGAAGGCTCTAAAACCGCCATCGTCCACCTCTACAACGCGGTCTCGCCGGTCTGGCGCAAGGTCGTGTTCGGCATGAACAAGGAGCAGATCAAGCAGATCGCGATCGACGGTGCCAAGGTGCTGCGCGACCAGGCGGCCAAGTATCACCACACCGACTGGGTGTTCGAATACAGCCCCGAAACCTTCTCCACCGCAGAAGTCGAATATTCGGTCGAGGTCTGCGCAGCGGTGATGGAGGTGTTGCAGCCAACGCCGGAAAAGCCGATCATCTTCAACCTGCCCGCAACGGTCGAATGCGCCACGCCCAACATCTATGCCGATCAGATCGAGCTGTTCGGGCGGATGATCCCCAATCGCGATGCCGTGGTAATCTCGCTCCACACCCACAACGATCGCGGTACCGGGATCGCGGCTTGCGAGCTGGGCCTGATGGCCGGCGGAGACCGGGTCGAAGGCTGCCTGTTCGGCAATGGCGAACGCACCGGCAACTGCGATTTGGTCACAGTGGCTCTGAACTTGTACACCCAAGGGGTTGATCCCGAACTCGATTTTTCGGACATCGACGGGATCGCCAAGACGGTCGAATACTGCAACCAGCTGCCGATCCACCCGCGCCATCCCTACGTGGGCGAACTGGTCTATACGTCGTTCTCGGGCAGCCATCAGGACGCGATCAAGAAGGGCTTTGCCGCGCGCGAAACCCAGAATGACCAGACCTGGGCGATGCCGTATCTGCCGATCGATCCAGCCGATTTGGGGCGTGACTATGAGGCGGTGATCCGGGTCAATTCCCAGTCCGGCAAGGGCGGTTTCGCCTGGGTGCTGGAGCAGGATCAGGGGCTAAAACTGCCCAAGAAAATGCAGGCGCATTTTTCTGGCCATGTCCAGCAACTGGCCGACGAAGCGGGCCGCGAACTGTTTGCCGAGGATATCTGGGCGGTGTTCCAACGGGTCTATCATCTGGGCACCCCACAGCATTTCCAACTGCTCGACTACGAGGAATCCAAGGCCGCCGACGGCACCCGGCTGTTCGCGGGCAAGATTGCAGTCGACGATCAGGAGCAATCGGTTTCGGGGCGCGGCAACGGGCTGATCAGCTCGGTCGTGGCAACGATTGCCGACAGCTTTGGGGTGGCGCTCGAGATCAAGGATTACACCGAACACGCCATGACCGCCGGATCGGATGCCCGTGCGGCGGCCTATGTCGAATGCGTGGGACCAGATGGAAAATCAGTCTGGGGGGTCGGAATCGACGAAGACGTCGCCACCGCGAGTGTCAGGGCCGTGCTCAGCGCCGCGAATGAGGTGGCGCGGG
>VFKS01000412.1 GCA_009885425.1 Novosphingobium sp. | reverse complement strand
TCCACCGCCGGAACTGGCGACGTTCTGGCTGGAACCATCGCCAGCCGCCTCGCCTGCGGGGAGGATGCGTTCGTGGCCGCGTGCCAGGGGCTGTGGCTTCACATTGAGGCCGCGCGGCTGTGCCAACCCCCGTTTACCGCCGGGCAGCTTGCGGGGGCAGTCCGCAGCGCCTACGCGGCCTGCTTATGAGCGAACCTGAAACAATCATCCGCATTGCCGCCAAGGGCGACGGCATCACCGCCTCGGGCCGGTTCGCCTGGGGCGCCGCGCCGGGGGACCTGCTGCTGGCCGACGGCACCCTGCAGCCCGGCCCGCACCATGTCACCCCGCCGTGCCGCCATTTTGGGCAATGCGGCGGGTGCCAGTTGCAGCAGCTGGACGAGCCATCGCTGGCGGAATTTGTGACGGCGCGGGTGGCCAATGCCTCGACTTCGCAAGAGTTGGGCGCAGAGCTGATCGCCCCGCCGCACCTCTCCCCGCCGGGCAGCCGCCGCCGCGCTTCGCTGCGCGCGGAGAGCTCGCAAGGCCGGGTGGTGATCGGTTACCGTGAGGCGAAATCGCACCGGCTGGTCGAACTGGCCGAATGTCCGGTGCTCTGCCCCGAACTGGTCGCAGTGCTGGCCCCGTTGCGCAAACTGCTGATCCGGCTGGGACAGGCGCAGGCGGCATCCAAAAAGGGCAAGGGCAAAGGCAAACCCGGCAAGCACGGCCACGGCAAAATGGCCGCCGATATCGAACTGACTTTGGTCGATCAGGGCGTCGATCTGGGGATCAAGGGGCTTTCGGCAGAGGGTCTGACGCTGACCCAGGCGCTGCTTGATTTCGCGCAAGACAACGCGCTGGCGCGGCTGACACTGGATGCGGGTTACGGCCCCGATGTGGTGTGGGAACCCGAACCGGTGACGGTGACGCTATCGGGCGTCGCAGTGTCCTTCCCGCCGGGCAGCTTCCTGCAAGCGACCGCCGATGGCGAAGCGGTGCTGGTCGCGGCGGTGCGCGAGTGGCTGGGCGATTGTGCGACTGTTGCGGACCTGTTTTCAGGGCTGGGTACCTTCACGTTCGCGCTGGCGAGGCCAGAAACGAAAGTGTTGGCCGCCGAGGCTGCGCGCGATGCGCATCTGGCCGGAAAAGCCGCTGCCGATCAGCGAGTGCTACAGGTCCACAGCCTCCACCGCGACCTGTTCCGCGGACCGTTGCTGGCCGATGAACTCGACAAATTCGCCGCCGTCCTGCTCGATCCGCCCCGCGCCGGTGCGCGCGATCAGGTCGAGCGGATCGCCGAAAGCAGTGTGGCCCGGGTGGTCTATATCAGCTGCAATCCGGCCAGCTGGGCCAAGGACGCGCGGACGCTGGTCGATGCCGGGTTCGTGCTCAAGGAACTGCGCCCGGTCGGGCAGTTCCGCTGGTCAACCCATGTTGAGCTGGCGAGTTTGTTTGTGCGGGAGGGGGCGGCGTGAAGTTCTTCGTCGTTACGATGAGCCACCCCGATGGCCCCGAATGGGGCCAGCACGTGATGCCGCACGTGGAATACCTCAAAGCGCTGATTGAGGCGGGCAAGCTGCGGGCATCAGGCCCTGTAGTCGGCGGCGATCTGCGCGCCGGACTGCTGCTGTTCACGGTCGCGGACCGGGCCGAACTCGACGCACTGATCGCCGCCGATCCGTTTGCAATCGAGGGACTGATCGAGGAGCTCACCGTGACCGAATGGAACCCGATGTTCGGGGCGTTCGCGGGGGAGTAGCACGAACTAAGCGCCAAAGTGATCCTTCCCATTTTTAGCGAATGCTACAAATGGGGAGGTGGATCGTCCGGAGGACGAGACGGAGGGGTTTGGACGCTAGCGTAGATACCCCTCCGTCACCGCTTCGCGGCGCCACCCCCCCATTTGCGACCTTCGTCGAAAATGGGAAGGATCAGGCCACCGATTGTGACGCTCTAACCCCAAAAGAAAATGGGGCCGGTGATTACCACAACGACCAGGCAGGCAGACTAATCGTCCTACTCGATTCGTTGCCAGCGATGCAGCCCCTTGCGGAGCAGCACAAACCCGACAACCGTTAGTGGCACGATGCCGAAAACACTTCCGATCGTGGCGAGGCTCACTATGAATGACGGTTCGGGGCAGGCGGAATGGCTGATGTCGCACGCACGTTCATGCGGGATCGGGATAAAACCAAAGCCGAAAATGAGCAGTGCTAGCCATACCCCGCCGACCACCAGGAAATATCCGAGGTAAAGGAGGTAGCGGATCAGTCGTTTGGTCATCGCTCGCAACTTATCACAGTGCGCCCAAAAGCAAATGGGGCCGGTGTTTCCACCAGCCCCACGCTCGCCTGTACTGGTTCCGGACGACTTGGGCGATCGCCATACCCGAGAGAGCTTTCCAACTGCTTCGTTCGACCCTTGCGGTTCGATCTTCGGCATTTTCAGCTGCCCGGTGGTCCGTTAGGACCGGCTTTCATCGCCTGGTTCCCGTGCTGGCGTCCGGTCCCGTCAGGCGGTTGGTTCTGGTCTCCTCGGCAAGCCGATTTGTCCGTTCCCTTCCACCTGGCGGTTCCGTGACCGCAACTCCGCCTTGCCGTTCCAAGCTTTCCGTTCCGCTTCTGGCCGAAGCCTTCCGCTTTCCTTCCGCCCTTTCCGACCGCTGGTGAAGCGACCTGCTGACTGCGAACCTTTCGCTGCATCTGCGGTTCGCCAAATTCGGTCCGAAGACTTCCTGAGGCGTGTTTTCCAACACTGCTGCGGGCATCGCTGCCAGGCCATTCGGTTATGTTTTCCCTTTTGGTTTCAAGAGTTTCCTCTTTCATCCTCCAGTTCGGTTCCCCGTCTGACAAGACAAAGCTGCGCCCACCAAGTGAGTCGCGCAAGCGGAAAATGTCGGACTTATCCACAATGCGACACTTTGATGGTGGATAACCGCTTGTGTGCGGTGGACAGTTGGAAATTGGGCCTCGGCGGTCTACCCAAAAGAGCGTCATTGCGAGCGTAGCGAAGCAATCCAGAGCGGTTTACGCGGCTCTGGATTGCTTCGCTGCGCTCGCAATGACGAAAAAGGTGTGTGGGCTACCGGTCCCGCTGCGCCAGCAGCCGCAGCCGCAGGGCGTTCAGCCGGATGAAGCCCGCCGCGTCCTTTTGATCATAAGCGCCGGCATCGTCCTCAAACGTCACGTGGCGCTCCGAGTAGAGCGAATTGGGCGACTTGCGCCCAACCACGCTCGCCATGCCCTTGTACAGCTTCAGCCGCACGGTGCCGCTGACCTTCACTTGGCTAAGGTCGATCGCCGCCTGCAGCATTTCACGCTCGGGCGCGAACCAGAAGCCGTTGTAGATCAGCTCGGCATACTTCGGCATCAGCTCGTCCTTGAGGTGCGCTGCGCCGCGATCGAGTGTGATGCTTTCGATGCCCCTGTGCGCCCGGGCATAGATTTCGCCGCCGGGCGTTTCGTACATCC
>VFKS01000408.1 GCA_009885425.1 Novosphingobium sp. | reverse complement strand
TCGACCGTGCGCTGGCTGGCCGCCACCCGGGCGGCGAGCTGGCTGACGCTGGTCACATCGGGCTCGACCAATGCGGTGTGGATCGCCAGAATGCGCTTCTCGTCGGTAGGGGGTCGGGCTTTGAACTGACGAAAGAATGCCACAATCCGCGCCAGCTCGGCCGCTTCGTTGATCTGATCGCCAAACAGGGTTTCGGCCAGCGGCCGAAACGGGGCAAAGGCAGGATCGAGATGCCCGTCACAAATGACATTGGCGAATTGGTCTGCAGGCTGGCCGACATAGCGAGCCCAGCCGAGCGGCAACAATCCCAAGCCCCACATCCGGGATCTGCGAAGCGCAAAATGGACCGGGTGGCTGGTCGGGCCAGTGGCCTGAAATGTGGTTCCAGAGACTTTCAGCCCGGCATCGGTCCAGACTTCGGGTCCTTCAGGACTGAAGAACCGCAGTCCGGCCCATTCCGGATGGAGGCCGTCGCGCAGGGCGTCTGCCTGGTCCGGATCGAATTCGGCAATGTAGAATGTGGTGAAGCACCCACCCAGGTCTTCTGGTGGCGGATAGAACCGCACCGTGACGGATGGACTGGACGACACCGAAAGCCCCTTGAAGGATGTTTTGTTCTGGCTTCAAACTGCCCCAAGCCTGGGCACAACACAAGCCGCCTGACTCACGGTTGGTGCAAGGCCTGCACGGCTGCTCCCATTGCTACCGCCCGGGCCCGCGCGGCAGAGCGCAGCACCGGATGCTCCAGCGCGGCATATTCGCTCGGACTCATCGTCATGAAGCGTCGGAAATCCCGGACGAAATGGGCCTGATCTACATAGTGCCAATCGAGCGTCTTGATCCAAGTCAGCGAGGGATCAAGCATGAACTGCGCGAGGCTGCGCAGGAACCGCTGGCGGCGCAGCAGTAGCTTGGGCGAAAAGCCAAAAGCCCGCAGCGAGAGCCGTTCGAGCGAGCGGGACGAGATGCTCAGTCGTTCGGCCAGTTCACCGACCGAACGGACATCGTCATCGATCAGCGTGGTATGCGCCGCGTGAACCCGGCTTTCATCCTCATGTGGCTGGTGGCTGGACAGCAGTTGGAGCAGAAAGCTGTCGATCGATTTGGCCTGCGCCGCTGGATCGCCGGACCCGCCGAACACCAGATCACGAAGGGTCGCAAAATGAGCAAAGGGTGTGCCCAGCGCACATTCGGTCGTGGCATCGGCGTACTGGTTGGCCGGGGCGTCGAGTAGCCGAAGCCAGCCCAGCGGTAACAGCCCAATCCCCCAGGACCGCATCGGGCCTTCGACCTTGAAGTGGGTGGCGAGACTGGTTGGACCAGTCGCAATGATTCCGGCTAGGGGCTGAAAATCGGCGCTGCCGATCCCCGAACTCCATGAACCGGTATCCGAAATCCGCACGTTGGCCCATTCAGGATGGAGCCAGTCGCGCACCACCTCACCTGGTTTAAGTGCGAATTCGGTCTGATAAATGGTCGAGATATAGGGTGAAAGTTCCGCAGACGGGATGAAGAATCGCGTGGAGACAGCGCCGTTAAGCTCCTGCTTCAACATGGCAGATCAATCGGGTTGTTCACGCACGCGCCCCACAATCCCGCAAAAGCCGGTCGCCGCGGGACGTTAGGTTGTGTCGCGCCGGGCGGCTGCTTGCAATACCCAAAAGGGGGGGGCAAAAAGCGAAAAGCGCGGGAAGCGGCCAAGGCCGCTTCCCGCGCTTTTCTAAAACGGCTCGGCTGCGCGGCTTAGGCCGGCAGAGCTGCCTTGGCCTGAGCGATGACGGTCGAGAAGATCCCGCCTTCGTTCATCGCCAGATCGGCCATCGTCTTACGGTCCAGTTCGATCCCGGCCAGCTTGGTGCCGTGGATGAACTGCGAATAGGTCAGGCCTTCGACGCGGACGGCGGCGTTAATCCGCTGGATCCACAGCGCCCGGAAGGTCCGCTTCTTTATCTTGCGATCGCGGTAGGCATACTGGCCGGCCTTTTCGACCGCCTGACGCGCAACGCGAATGGTGTTCTTGCGGCGGCCGCGGTAACCCTTGGCCTGTTCCAGAATATTCTTGTGCTTGGCGCGGGTGGTAACACCCCTTTTGACACGTGCCATTTTTCAGTACTCCTAAGTTCAACCGAGCCCGTAGGGCGCCCACTTCTTGATCGTCTTCGCATCAGCGTCAGAGATCGTGTCGGTCCGGCGGTGTTGACGGATGTACTTGGCGTTGTGGCTCATCAAACGGTGCCGCTTGCCAACCGCGCCGTGCTTGATTTTGCCCGTTGCGGTGAGCTTGAAGCGCTTTTTGACGCCGCTCTTAGTCTTGAGCTTGGGCATTTTCGTCTCCTTGTTCGGGACACGTCCAATCGGCCATGGCAGCCCTAGTTAGCCAGGCAGATCATCGAATTCGTGTCAATGAAGGGGGCGCCCCTAAAGGCGAATCGCGCGGAAAGCAAGCGCCTATCGGTTATCATCTGCGCCAAGGAATGCCGCCCAAACCGCCGCGCGCGGATCATCGCTGTGGCGCGGGTCCCACTGGACCTGCATCAAGGCGTCAGCCCGCGCGGCGTCCATGCCCTGCAAACGATGACGCCGATGAAAGAACGCCGAAACTCGCCAGTTCATGATGCAGTGGACATGGACCGGACCCTCTGCGGCATCCAGCGCCTCTGCAAAGGCTGCAAAGTGCGTCTCGCCGGGGGCGTCGAATGGCACCGGGATGTGACTATAACCGATTCCGGCATGCGCCAGCTGCTCAGCCTCTCCGGCCAAGGCTTCGGGATGCTCGTCCAGCGCCAGATTGATGACATGGCACACCCCGATCGCGGCAAGCCGGGCCGGGTCTGACGGGGACAGGCAACCCGATGTGGTGATGCTGTCACTCAGCCGCTGCCAGCCGCGGATGTCGTCAGGGTCAATGGCGCTCATGGTGTGATCATCATAGCAAGCCGGAGCCGGCGCGGCTATCCTGCCGGCGATGATCGATTCTGCCAGCCTTGCCGGACAGTTCCTGCTCGCAATGCCGGGGATGGGCGATCCGCGCTTTCACCGCGCGGTGATCGCAATGATGGTCCACGATGGGGATGGAGCGCTGGGGATCGGGTTGGGCCGGGTTCGGCCAGGGCTGGGGCTGCATGAATTGCTGGAGGATCTGGAGATCGATCCGGGGCAAGCGCCCGATTGCCCGGTGCTGGATGGCGGCCCGGTTGAGCCGCAACGCGGCTTCGTCCTGCACAGCCCCGATTGGGACGGGCCGGACACGATCATGGCGGGCGAATTGTGCGCGCTGTCGGCCTCGCTTGAGGTGTTGCGGGCGATTGCCGCCGGGCGCGGGCCGAGCCGGTTTGTGGTGGCGCTGGGCTATGCTGGGTGGGGCGGCGGGCAGCTTGATGACGAACTGCTGAGCCACGGCTGGCAAGTGGCCGGTGGCAAGTCAGCAATCGTGTTCGATACCGCGCCCGAAGATCGCTGGGCCGCTTGCTGGCAAAGCCTGGGGATCGATCCGGCGCTGCTGGCCGGGCAGACCGGGCGGGCTTGAAGGCCCGCCCGGCTGTTTCAGGTGTCGGCGACGGTTACACTGGGATTGGTCGAAGCCCAGCGTCCGAAATAGGCGATCACTGCATAACATAGCGCGGGAAGGATCAGCGAAAGCGAGAGGCTAGTTGCATCGGCGATCACGCCGGTGATCAGCGGAATCACCGCCCCGCCAAAGATCGCGATGTTGATGATCCCCGAACCATCTGCCGCGCGAGTGCCGAGTTTCTCGCAGGCCAAGGTGAAGATCGTCGGGAACATGATCGCGTTCATCAAGCCGACCGCAAGCAAGCTATAACCCGACAATGCGCCAACGGTATTGATCGACAGCAGAATCAGCGCAATCGCGCCAATTGAAACGTAGGCCAGCACCTTGCCCGGGTTGACCACGCGCAGCACGGCCGATCCGATGAACCGCCCGATCATCGCGCCGCCCCAATAGAGCCCGATCAGCTTGCCCGCCGCTTGCTCCTCTAAGCCCATCACATGGGCTTGCATCAGGTAGTTGACGACCAGCGAACCGATCGCGACTTCGGCGCCGACGTACAGAAAGATGCACAGCGCCCCGAAACTGAAGCGCGTCCGGTGCAGTAAGTCGTTGCCGTAGAGCCAGACCGCGGGAGCCAACATGATAAGTAGAAGGCCGATTACCGAATAGCCTTGAACCGCCAACACTGCTCCGGCGATTAGCAGCCCGATTCCGAGCGCATAGCGGGTAGGCCTGACCAACGGTCGTTCGGCTGAACTGCTGGCGGCGGTGTGGGGCAGCTTGTTGCGAAAGGCCCAGACTACTGCTGCGACCAAAGCCAGCGCCACTGCCAGCCCCAGATAACCGTTGACGATCGCTTGGCTCTCGGCCGTGCGGTAGGCATCGAGCGCGGCTCCAGACAGGTCCTCAGCCTTTACCGAAGCCAGGCTACCGAGGATCAGAATCGAGCCGACAATTGGGAAGATGGTGGTGCCCAGCGAGTTGAACGCCTGCGCGAAAGTCAGGCGGCTGTGCACTGTCTCAGATTTACCGAGCAGCGAAATCAATGGATTGGCGACAATCTGGACCACAACGACACCGCTTGCCAATACGAACAGCGCGGCGAGGAAAACTGCGTAGGTCGCAGTCTGGCTTGCTGGAATGAACATCAGGCACCCCAGCATCATAATCACCAGCCCCGCGACCGCACCGCGCATATAGCCGATCCGCTTGACCAGCGCAGCACCGGGAAGGCCGATCACCAGGTAGGCGGTGAAGAAGCAAAATTGCACCAGCATCGCTTGGGTATAGTTGAGGGTGAACAGCTCCTTCAGCTTAGGGATGATCACGTCGTTCAAACTGGTGATCCCGCCAAAGATGAAGAACAGCGCCATTACGAACAACTGCAATTGCGGGGCGTCAATGTGGGTGCCATCATCCTGGCTCCCGCCTGCGCTGCTCGATCCGGTAATTGGCGCTGCCATCTGGCCTCTCCCCATAAGCTGTTATTGCCGCAGTCATGCCGTGCGGGGCGGGGAAGTCCAGTGGCATACGTATGAATATCCCCAATTGTCTGGGAACGTTCACAAACGAGCCCGGCTGGCCAGCCGGCGGGTCCGCTGATAAGGACCTCAGCGAGAAGGAGAATGCCGATGCCGGGTCTGTGGTTTGATGAACTGTCGGTAGGGCAACGCTTTGATCACCCGATCCGCCGTACGGTGACCGAAACCGACAATCTGCTGTTCACCACGCTCAGCCACAATCCGGCGCAGCTGCATCTTGATGCCGAGTACATGAAGGGCAGCGAATATGGCCAGGTGCTGGTCAATTCGTGCTTCACGCTCAGCCTGATGGTCGGGGTCAGTGTTGGTGACACCACGCTGGGCACGGCAGTCGCCAATCTCGGCTGGGATGAGGTGCGGTTTCCGGGGCCCGTGTTTATCGGCGATACGCTGAACATCACCACCGAAGTGCTGGAGTTGCGCGAATCCAAAAGCCGTCCTGACGCGGGGATCGTTACCTTCCTGCATCAGGCCTGGAACCAGCGCGGCGAACTGGTGGCCAGCTGCAAGCGGTCAGGATTACAGCGCAAAAAGCCCGCCTGACCCGCCTGTGCGGCGCAAATTCGTATGCGGGCGGATTGAACGGCCCGCGCACCCGTGCAACCTGCCCTGAGGATGGGGAGTGCAAATGCGATGGCTGAGCGTTTGATCGGAGCAATCGAAGCGGGCGGGACCAAATTCGTTCTGGCTGTGGCCCGCGAGGACGGAACGGTGCTGGCCGAAACCCGCATCCCGACCCGCACTCCGGCGGAGTGTTTTCCGGACATCGAGCAGTTTTTCACCAACGTCGAGGCTGCGCACGGGACAATTTCAGCGTTCGGCGTGGCCAGTTTCGGGCCGATCGATATTGA
>VFKS01000467.1 GCA_009885425.1 Novosphingobium sp. | reverse complement strand
TCCGATGCAGCATGGTTGCCCCCGATTGGCCATTGTTCGGCCCCAGCATTTAGTTTGAAATCACTAACATGCGGTTTGCGCGCTTGCCCCGCCGGGGTTTTGAGCCTAAAAGGCGGGCTAATGGCCGCTCCGCAAAGGGGCGGCCCTTCTTATTTCTGACGGAGAAGACCCGTGACCCAGCCGACCCCGCTCATGCCGCATGCCACTGCCTCATGGCTGGTTGATAACACCGCGCTCAGCTTTGAGCAGATCGCAGAATTCTGCGGGCTGCACATTCTCGAAGTGAATGCGATGGCCGATGATCTGGCTTCGTCAAAATACACCGGGCGCGATCCGGTCCGCTCGGGCGAGCTGACCATGGCAGAGATCGAAAAGGGTCAGGCTGACGAGAGTTATTCGCTGGTCATGCAAAAGGCCCCGGTCAACGTCAGCCGTACCAAGGGCCCGCGCTATACCCCGGTGTCCAAGCGCCAGGACAAGCCCGATGGCATCGCCTGGATCCTGCGCAGCCATCCCGAAATCTCCGATGCCCAGATCGGCAAGCTGATCGGCACGACCCGCAACACGATCTCCGCGATCCGCGATCGCAGCCACTGGAACATCACCAATATCCAGCCCAAGGATCCGGTCACGCTGGGTCTGTGCAGCCAGCGCGAGCTCGATGCGATCGTCGCCAAGGCCGCGAAGAAGGCTGGGCTGATCGATCAGGCCGGTGACGATGCCCGGCTGGGCGATGATCGCGCCTCGTTGATCGAAGAACTGCGGGCCGAACGCGATGCTGCGACCAAGCTGGCCGGCGAAGCCGCGCAGGTAGCCGAAGCGGCGGCCTGGCTTGAAGCCAAGCGCGCGGCCGAGGTTTCGGGCGAGGAGTAAGGCCCTGCACAGCGGTCTATCCAAGCGCCCGGCTTGGGCGTAGGTTGCTGGCATGATCGCTGAACCTTCTGCCAGCGAGCCCTGGCGTGCCCACTATGCCCATCCGGGATCGTGGGATTGTGACTTTCCGCCCCTAAGCCTGCCTGCCATGTTCGCGGCGGCGGCTGCGCGGCACGGCGCCGCGCCCTTGGTCGATTTCATCGGGCGGCGCTTTTCCTATGCTGAGCTTCATGCTGAGGCGCAGGCCTTTGCCGCCGGCCTTCAGGCGCTGGGGATCGGCAAGGGTGATCGGATCGGGCTCTACCTGCCCAATGTCCCGATCTACATTTCGGCTTATTATGGCGCAGCCATGGCCGGGGCGACGCTGGTCAATTTCAGCCCGCTCTACACCGCGCACGAACTCGCCGCGCAGG
>VFKS01000297.1 GCA_009885425.1 Novosphingobium sp. | reverse complement strand
GATAAACAGCGCCTCTTCCGCGCGGGTCATCGCAACATAGAGCAAGCGCCAATGTTCCTGCATCTCCGCAATATCGGCCAGCTCCTTAGCCTCGCCAATCAAGCCCACCTGCTCCGCCTTGCGCAGTCCCGGCAGCGGGATGGTCTTGCCGCTGACCGGATCGGCCAGATCCAGCTCAAGCCGTTTTCCAGGAGGATTCGGATTGTCCGCCGCATCAGCCAGAATGACGATCGGCGCCTGCAGGCCTTTGGAGCCGTGGACGGTCATCACCCGCACTTCATCCCGGCTCTTGCCCGCCTCGCGCTTCAATTCGCCCTCGCCGGCATCGAACCAGCGGATGAAGGTATTAAGGCTTGGCACGTCACTCGACGAAAAGGCGCTGGCGGCGTTGAGCAGTTCGTCGATCGGATCGTTCGCCTCGCTGCCCAGCCGCGCGACCAGCTTGCGACGGCCCTGCCATGGCCCGGTCAGTATCCAGTGGAGCAACGCTTGCGGCGGGTCATAATCCGCAATCCGCAGCAACTCGCCAAGCTGCGTCCAGACCCGCTCAACCTCGGTCTTACCCCGGCTGGACCGCAAGTGATCATACAGCGCGACCCCATCATCGCGCCAGCCATAGCGCAACAGATCGTCCTGGCTCCAGCCGAGCAAGGGCGAAACCAGCAAGCAGGCCAGATTGAGGTCGTCATAGGGCTGCGCCGCAAAACGCAGCGCCGCCATCAGATCGCGCACCCCCAGCGGTGCACCCAGCCGCAACCGATCGACCCCGGCCACCGCCACCCCATGAACGTGCAGGCGTGCGACGATCAACCCGGCCAGCTCTTTGCGCTTGCGAACGAGCACCATGACATCGCCGGGCGTGGCGCGGCGGGCCTTACCCTCCTTCTCGCCCTTCACAAGCGGAAAGCCCGGTCCCATCGGGTCCATCCAGGCCTTGATCTGCCGGGCGATCCGGTCAGCCAACTGGCGGTCGCTGCGCGATAGCCAACCTTCCTCGCCTTCGTCCGCAGCTTCCGTCGGTTCGGTATCTTCGCCGGCTGCGCCCAGCACCCGCCACAGCACCACTTGGCCGGAACGATCCTGTCCTTCGTGGCGAGGCGGTTCTTCGCTCAGGCCAAAACCGGAGAAGCCGATGTCGGCAATCGCCCGGTCAACGAATTCGAGCACTGCGCGGGCGGTGCGGAAGCTCTGGCCAAGGTCCAGATCCTGAAGGGTGCGGGCATCGTGATTGGTCCGTAGCCGCGCCGCGTTCTGCGCCAGACCCACCATCGCCTCGCGCACCTTCTCTCGCGCTTTGGCGAAGTTTTCCGGACTGGTGCCCTGAAAGCGGAAGATCGCCTGCTTGTAATCGCCCACCACGAACAGCGTGCGCAACTTGTCAGCATGGGCGCCCTCGCCGCTGAAAAAATCACCGGTCAGCGCGTTGATGATGTCCCACTGCGAAGCGTTGGTGTCCTGCGCCTCATCGACCAGAATGTGATCGAACCGCCGGTCGAGCTTGTAGCGGATCCATTCGGCCAGATCGCTGCGGGTCAGCAGCGCGGCGGCCTGGCGGATCTGATCGTCAAAATCGATGAACCCAGCGCGGGCCTTGGCATCGTCCCAAGCGAGGCTGAATTTGCGCCCCACTTCGAGCGCGGGGGTGAGAAAATCGGCCAGCGTGAGCAGCGCGCGGCGGGCACGGACGGCTTCAAAGCTCACAAGCAGCGCCGCTGCCGCGTCCAGAAAACTCTCTTCGAATTTGATCAAATGCTGCCGATTGCGAGCCAGTGCGTCCCCAGTGAAGAGCAGACCATAGAGCGCATCAAGCGCGGACAACCGCTCCGCCTCATCCGAAGCAAGCCAGTCCGTGATCGCGGGAATCGTCTTGGCGCTGGTAGCTGTTTTCCATTCACGATAGGCCGCAAGGCAGCACTCCAACGCTGCGGTATTGAACACCGCGTCGCTGCAAAGATCTTCCAGATCCTGCGGCCCGGCATCGCTAGGCAGGCCGATCAGCCGCAGCACGCCGCTGCGCATCGGTGGTTGCCAGCCACTCGGTCCTTCCCAGGCCTCGCGCGCCTTGGCGCAGCGCAGCAGCCAGCCCGGAACCGCTTCTGGCCCCATTCGGATCGAGAGCTGTTCCAGCGCGGCCAGCGTCGCCACATCGTTGCTGCGCTCCGCCTCGACCAGCAGGTCCGCCAGCACTTCGCGCAGCAACAGATCGCGGTCCCGGTCCTCCATCGCCTTGACGCCCGGCAGCAGACCGGCCTCGCTGGGAAAGGCAGCGAGCAGCCACTGGGCAAAGGCGTGGATCGTATCGATTCGCAGCCCCCCGCCCGGGCAATCGAGCACTTGTGCAAACAGACGGCGGGCGCGCGGCAGCGCTGCGGGGCCATGATCGGCGCCGATGGCCTTCAGATCGAGCGCCAGCGAAACTTCGTCGGCCCGCACCCAGCGCGCCAGCACTTCGTTGATCCGGCTGGCCATTTCGGTCGCCCCAGCCTTGGTAAAGGTCAGGCACAGGATCTGTTCAGGCCGGACATCGCCCTGCAGCAGCAACCGCAAAACGCGGGCTGAAAGCACCTGCGTCTTACCAGTCCCAGCCGAGGCGGAGAGCCAAACAACTTCGCCCGGATCGACCGCAGGCTGCTGATTGCCGACTAAGGGGAACAGCCCACTCACGAGTCTTTCTCCCCGCGCGCTTGCCATTCATCCAGCCGCATCAGTTGGTCGAAATCGTTGTAGCCGCCCAGATCGGGGTTCAGCCGCGCTACAAACGGTTCGCCGCCCTTGATCCACCTGTCGATTGCGTCGATCAGATAACGCTGTGTTTCCATCAGGAACGCATCGCGCGGGATGCCTGTCTTGCGTCCTTCGGCGACCGGTTCGGAGACATAGCCAAAGCCAGTGTCACTGTTGTCGCTTTTGCCGAATGACCAGTATTCGAACCCGTCCGGCAATCCGGCAACGCCATCGAAGCCGTTGGCCGCAGCAATCAGCCCCAGTGTGCCGAGTTGAAGCGCGAACCCGTCCTTAACCTGCCCGCCCGACGGCGGCTTGCCGGTCTTGTAATCGACCACCACCAGCCGTCCATCGGTGTGGCGATCAATCCGGTCGGCGCGGCCGTGGACCTTGACCCCGGCCAGCACCATTTCGCCCTTGATCTCGCTCTTCAGAACCTCGCGCCCTGTGCCACTGTCGCGGGTAATCTCGGCATCGATCCATTCCAGCGCCTTGGCCAGTCGCGGCCACCACAGGCTGCGGGTAACCGGATGGGCCTGCATCGCTGACAGTTCTTCCTGCGCAATTGCGATCAGTTCCCCGGCCCGGCCCCCGGCCAGATGCCAGCGCTCCATCACCTTGTGCACCACCGTGCCCTGCCAAGCTGGCGTCGGATCGGCATCGAGCGGATCAAGCCGTTTCAGCCGCAGGATCGCGCCGGCATAGAACTGATAGGGATCTCCGCGCAGCCGGTCGATCGCGGTAACCGACAGCGCGACATTGCGCTGGGCCGCGCTGGGGCTGGGCTTAGGCTGCGGATAGGGCGGCAGCTGCGGCAGATGGTCGATAGTCCGGGCCAGCGCCACCGCTTCACGCTCGCGGTGGGCATCGGCCAGATCGCCTAGCATCGCCTCAACCCGCAGTACGAAACGGCTGGGGATCACCGGCCCTGCCTCGTCACGCATCGCCCAGCTTAGCACCACTTCAGGCGCACCGAGCGCCCCGGCCAGATCGTGCGCGGCAAGGCCGATTCGAAATTCTCCGGCAGGCACCCCCAACGCGCGCAAGACAGCAGGCGGCAGCAGTGGTTCGGGGCTGGGCGAGGCCGGCCATGATCCTTCGGTGAGGCCGGCACAGATCACCAGATCGGCTCGGCTCATCCGCGCTTCGAGCGCGCCATAGATCGCCACCCGCGGATGCCCACCCCACGGCGGACGGACCGCAACCCGGTCCATCGCATCACGCAGCACGCGCGGAAGATCGTCAGGGGTCAACCGGGTGCCGATTGCCGCAGCAGCCTCGCGCAGTTCGACCAGCCAGGCGGACAGAGCGCGACCATCGGCTTCACCCCAGATCCGCGGCCCGCACAACGCTTCGCCCGCCGCCGCCAGCCGGTCCAGCGCATCGGCTAGCGTACCATCCTCTGGCAGTTCGACCAGCGGGGTGAGCACTTGCTCGACACCCTGCCACCATGCGGCAATCCCATCGCCGCGACCGCGCTTTTCCGCCTTGGCGATGGCGGCGCGAATGGGTTCAAACCCCGGCATTGGGCGCGGCCCGCGCAATTGCAGATCGAGCGCGCGGGCATTGCTGAGCCAGGCCGCGCGCCCCTCTCCCCCGCCGACCAGCGGATGGATCAACAGCGCCAGCAAAGGCACAGGGGAAGCGGCGCTGGCGGCCAGTTCGGCCAGCAGCAACAGCACCCGCCCGGCGGCAGTTTGCGGCAGCGGCAGACCAGCGGAATCGTCCGCCTGCACGTTCCAGCGCCCCAGATGCGCGACTACCCGGCCGGCCAATCCGCGATCCGGCGTAATCAGCGCAATCCGCTTTTCCGGCTGATCGAGCGCCCGGCGGATGAGCAGCGCAATCGCCTGCGCCTCTTCCCCCGGATGCGCGGTTTCCATCAGGCGGACGCCCGACAGGCGGCGCTGTTCGGCCTTCAGATTGACCCACCCTGCGCTACCCTCGGGCGGCAGGAACAGGTTCGAAATCGCCCGGCTGCGTTCCGGCGGCGCAGCAGCCAGACCCGCCCGGTGCCAGGGATCGACTTCATCGCGGGCCACACCCATCCGGTTCAACAACAGCTTGAGGTGATACTGCGGGTGGGTCAGCGCATCGCGCTCACCAAAGAACTCCGCCCCTTCGTCCGCCGGCGCGCCGGCAATGCCCAGCGCGTCCCACACCGCCGGATCCAGCGCCAGATCGAGATCGGGCAGGATCACCGCGCCTTGCGGCAGTTCCGCTACGGTCCGCAACAACCGCGCCAATGCTGGTGAGGCGCTGGTGATCCCGGCGGCAACAATCGGATGGGGCGGCGGGTTGGCTTTCCAGCGCCGCGCTGCTTGATCGAACAACTGGTTGCGCCGGACCGGGGCATCAACCTCGCCCCGCGCAGCCAGCTCCGCCTGCCACTGGACCTGGACCCGGGCAAAGGTGCGGGTCGAATCCTGCCAGTGCTTGGCCAGATCGCCGACGATCCCGGCGATGCCATCCTTGAGCAAATCCTCCAGCGCGATGCCTTCCACAGCCAGCCGGTCCATCGTCCGCCCGGTCTCAAACGCCAGTCGCAATAGGCCGGGGGTCTTGATGTTTTGGTGAGCGAGTTCGGTGCGGAGCAATTCGGCCAGCCGCAGCCAGCGGCGGACCGGATCGGCAGCCGGTGGAACCTCTGCCCCGCCGCCCAGCGGATCGAGCAATGGGCCCAGTGCCTCATCCAGATCGAGATCGCCGACCATTGCCATCCGCGGCAGCAGCATCCCGCCACCCGAAAGCCGCACAAACGCCTCGGTCACGATCCGCTCCGCGCGGCGGTTGGGCAGCAGCAGGGTCAACCGGGCGAGGCCCAGATCCTTGTCGGCGTAGCGTGGGATCAGCCCGGCGACCAGCGCATCGGCAAAGCCGCGGTGCGCAGCGATCGAATAAACCTGCGGGGCCTGCCGCTCAGCCACCGGCCAGCGCCGCCTCGGTCAGCCCGATCGCGGCGGGATAACCGACGTCGTACCACTGCCCATCATGGACCAGCCCGAAACAGCGGCCCTGCGCAATCGCACGGTCCCAGAACACGTTGGTGGAGAACGCCTTGGCCGGGGGATCGCAGATAATCGCTTCCGCCAGCAGCTGGATCCCGGTCCACACGAACGGCCGGTGCCGCTTGGGCCCATCGCGCGACAGGCGGCCTTCGGTGTCCATATCAAAATCCCCGTCGCCCTGGCTATTACCGGCCTGCGCATAAGGCACGACGAGCATCAGCACGTCCATCCGGTCCGCGTCCCAAGCCTGGGCCATATCGGCTAAGGCATTGCTGCCTTCATCAACCCACCAGTTATCGGCATTGACGCAATAAAACGGATTAGCGCCGATTTGCGGCAGCGCCTTGATCAAGCCGCCCCCGGTATCGAGCAGCAAGTCGCGCTCGTCCGAGATCGTCACATCGAAGTCTGCTGCATGGACGGCGAGATGGGCTTCGATCTGATCGGGCAGGTAGTGCACGTTGACCACGATCCGGCCCACTCCGGCGCTGCGCAGCTGGTCG
>VFKS01000380.1 GCA_009885425.1 Novosphingobium sp. | reverse complement strand
GCTCCGGCCCCGGCCGACCCGGCGGGGAGCTGCAGAGTACCGCTCATTAGCCCAGCTTCTTCTTCATCGCCCGCTTCTGCACCTCGGCTCCGGGATGCTCATAGACGGTCAGGATCCGCTCCAAGGTCTGGCTGATGCGCGTCTGGACCCGAACCATCTCGATTTTGGGCCAGGTCGCGCGTTCACCCAGCTCGATCAGGCTTTTCACTTCATCCATCGACAGGTTGGACAGTATCTTGCTCGGTGACCACAACATCTGCGGGCGGATGATGTTGATATCGCCCGAATAGTCCTGGTTGATTACCGACATGGTCATATTGGCCAGGCTGTGCAGTTGTGGGACCATCTGCAGCGGCTTGTCCCACAGCTGCATATTGACGTTGAGCCAGGCCTTGAGTGTCGAAACCGAAGCCCGCCGGATTGCTGCAAACGGCGAGGCGCCTTGCGTAAGGTCGCTGGCAAACGGCGTGATCAGCGGATTGGCCTGGCTTACGATATGGTGGTTGACGCCATAGAGCCGCGACAGCCGCTTGGTTGGAATGTCGTGCGTCACCGAACCATCGACCCATTTGCGCCCCGGCAGATAGGGCACCCGCTTGCCATTGTGATCCTTGGCCATCAACGCCACTGGTTCGTAAATCCCGGGAACGGCGCAAGACGCCAGAACGGCTTCGCGGACAAAGACGTTGGGCGAAGTAATCGCGTTCAGCAGCCGCCCGTTCTGATGCTTTTCGGCCGGAGCCACCGACACGTTCAGGTGCCGCCCGGTCAACTCATAAGCTTCCTGAAATGTCAGATCAGGCAGCACTTCTTCCAGCCGCTCCTTGACCTGCAGCTGGCTTATCCGCTTGGCGATGCCAAACGGATTGAGCAAGGTTTGCCCTTCTTCGTTTTCGTATTCGCGCGCTAGCTGTTCAGGCTCGAAAAATGGGCCCAAATCCTCGTCACGGTTGGTACAGACCATCGCGCTGACCACCGAACCACCGCTCGATCCCGACAGGATCCCCGGCAGCAGCCCTTCGGACCACAGTGCCTTGACCACCCCGGCGTGGAAAAACAGGAACGCCCCCGATCCGCTCATCAACAAGGCCGAACAGCCGTAGCAGTGGTGCGCGCGGCGAAAGAAATCACGCTTTTCCTCAAACGGAATGTCGTCAACCTCGTCGCTGGCAAGATACTCCAGCGCCTCGGTTACCGCCGCGACATAATCATGGATCAACTGCTTGGTGCCGAACCGGGCTTCGGCCCACAACGCATCGTTGGCCATCCCGTCCATGTTGCCGTGGATGCCTTCGTTTAGGCTGAACAGCAGACCCTTGTTGTCACCCGCCGCCCGCAGCGCCTGTAACCGTTCCAGCCGGCGCCGGATTGAGCGATAGTCATAATGCTCGCTCTGGTCCTTCTGGCGCCAGGCCGTCTTGCCTGTGCGGCGGTCCTGCTCACGCGCGGCTTCGGCCCATTCGGCGTAAGTTTCGGCCTTCGCCATGGCGGTCTCCGTGTGGAGCGAGGGGCTTAGCATCATGCGTTCAACTTTCCGGCTGTGACTTCACACTTGTTTGAGGCTTGCCGTCATTGCCGGATGCGCCCCCTGCTTTGGCTGCCCCGCGTTTTGCGACGACGATTGCCCGGGGCCTTACCATTCGTTTCGCTTCAGTTGCAATCGGGGACTTTTTCTTTCGCACAGGCGCCTTGCGGGCCGGTCGCGGCTCAGCTTCGGACAGTTCCTTGAAGGAAGCTTCGATGCATTCCCGGAAAAAGGCCACATCGGGCATGATCTTGCGTTCAGAGGTGATGCTGAATGTGATCCGGCCGTTATAGCTGGGTGTGGCGATGAACAGCCCCATATTGTGAGATAACGGCGCCATTGCGAACTGATGGGTGATCTTGGCACCGACCATATAGAGCGGCATTTGCGGGCCGGGCACGTTCGAAATGAACACGTTGGCGGCCTTTGGCGCGAACCGCGGACTGGTCAGCAGCCGCGCCACGCCCGCCATGGTCGCGCCGGGGATATGCTGGGTCAGATCGGTCATCACCCGCGCTGACAGCCCGGTCTTGGCTTCCTTGGCATCGCTGGTCCAGGCCTGGATCGCCGCCAGCCGGTCGATCGGATCGGCCAGATGGGTCGCCAACTCAACGCTCATCGCGGTGATACTGTTGCCGGGCAGGTCGGCCGTGCCACCTTTTGAACGGCGATTGATCGGCGCAACCGCCACCAGAGTATTCTGTGGAAGCTCCTTGTGCGCCTGCAAATAGCGTCGCAGCCCGCCCGAGCATACCGCCAGCACTGCATCATTGATCGTCGCGCCTTCGACCAGCTTGCGGATCCTTGACAGGTCAGCCAGCGCAAATTCGGCCGCATCGAACATCTTGTGCTGCGATATCGGCGCGTTGAAACGGGTTTGCGGCACGCCTTTGACGCCCTCCGTCAATCCCTTTTGCGCGGCCCCAATCAAGGCCGGCGATAGCTTCATCAGCGAATTGGCCAGCCGGACCGGCGAACTGACATTGGCACTGACCGCACGGGTCAGGATTTCGGCCGCGCTGGGCATCTGCCCAAGCTCGAAACCGCCTGGCTCGATCGGCAAGGCCGGTGTGCCCGCCGCGTCAAGATCGCTTAGCGCTACAAAGATGTAGGCCCCCGACGCGCCGTCAATTGCGGCGTGATGGATCCGGGTCAGGGTGGCAAAGCTGCCCGGTGCGATACCGGGGATCTTGTCTAGTCCTTCGAGCACAAAGATGTCCCACAGCGGGCGGCTCATATCCATCGGACGGCTGAAATGCCGCGCGACCTGAATGCAGAACTGGCGCCAATCCCCCGGCGCCGGCAACCGAGCGTGCGCGATATGCGATTCCAGATCGAAGTCCTTGTCCTCGACCCAATAGGGGAAATCGAAATCGAGCGGCAGGCGGTGGAGCTTGCGCTGGAACACTGGTGAGGTGTGGAGCCGGCCGCGGACGTGCTCAATGATATCGCGCAGCCGCACGTGCCCGCCTGGCGCGGTAGCGGGATCATGGATGTTGATCCCCATCACATGTGTGAGCGTGCTGCCGCTCTGGGCATACAGGAACTGGGCATCCTGGGCATTCAATTGCTGGATCATGCCAGTTCCTCGGCTTGCTCGCGGGTGGGGACTTGTTCGGCGGCGGCCAGCACTTCGATCCGCATCCGCTCCATCCGCCGGGTCAGCGCGCGCAGATCGGCCAGCACGGCCCGGCGCTGGGCGGCAACTTCAGGATCGGTGGTCCCGGCAAGGCCGAGGTGCGAGGCCAATGTATAGCCGTTCTCAAACAGGATCTTGCCAATCGACGCCTCACTGCTGATCCGCCGCAGCATATAGGCCTGATGCCCTTCGGCCAGCCCCTGTTCGACACAGGCCGCCTTGTCGAGCGCCTCGCCGTCTTTCAGGCGGGCCAGCTGTTCGAACACAACGCTGTAGGCTTCGACAAAGGGCAGCAGCGCGGCATGGCCGACCAGAGGCTGGAACCGCCGGATCAAGGCCTTGATACCCTTGGGTCCGGCCCGAAGGTGCGCTGTCCACTGCCCGTCGGTACGGTCCAGTTCGGTCTCGATCGCGCGGCGGAATTCGTCGCGCGGCGGGTAGAAGAATTCGAACTTGAACAGATCGCGCAACCGCTCGACCTCGGCCCAGAATTCGGCCACCGGATCGTCGCCGCAGCTTTCCTCCAGACGGAACAGCGCCAGCTCAATCAAGGTCTTGTCAAGGAAGTGGTGGATCACGCTGTTTCGATAGTAACTCGCCATCGGATGCTTTGCCGGATCGAGCGTATAGACCGTCTCGCGCCCGACATCGTCACGCAGGATCAGGCCGGAATTGACCAGCTTGTCAGCCGTGGCGCGGATCGCATCGCGGTTGAACGGATCGAGCTCGTCAGACAGGCGAATGCCGCGTGCCTTGGCCCAATCGGCCAGAAACCGCGTCAGATGGGCCAGTTCCTCACCGGTCGCCCCGCGCGGCGCGGTTCCGAGCAGCGCCAGACACATTATTGATGTCACCGTCAGCGGAGTGACCCGGTTGGCGCTGACCGAGGCATCGAAGGCAATTCGGGACAACGCCATTCGGTCTTCCGGATCGGGCGCGATTTTGACCACCACCGGCGCGCCCAGGTCGATCCGCACCCGGCCCATCGGCTCGCGCAGACTTTTGAGATAGCCCAAAAACCACGCCAGCGATTCCGGCTTCTTGGCCTGCCCGGTCTGTTCGGCGGCGTATTCCTCGACATCGCGAATCAGATCGAAGCTGGTGACGAACGGCACGATGTGCAGATCCTCGATCCCACCGTGGTGCGCAGCGTCGATCACATATTTGAGGATCCCATATTTGGGCGGCATCAGTTTGCCCAACCGCGAGCGGGTGCCCTCCAGTGCCCATGACATCGGAAACCGCTTTTGCAGCAGATAGGCGATGTAGAGCCGCAGCACGATCTTGTAGACCGGCAGGTCCTGAAAACTGCGGCGGATGAAAATCATGCCGGAACGGCGGAACAGTGTGCCGATCCCGAAAAAGTCCAGATTTATGCCGCCAAAGCTGTGCAGCATGGTCATGTCGTTATCGTAAAACAGCGAGTTTGGCGTCACCCCATCAAGGTAGGTCTTGTGGGTGAACAGGATCACCGTCGGCTTGTTGCGGATCAGCTCGCGCAAGGCCTCAAGCTCGGCCGGATCGTGGCGAAAGCCCTTGTCATAGCCCTGCGTCATCATGAACCGTTCCAGCCGGGCGCGCAGATCGAGGAACAGCGCACTGGGGGTAGAAATCAGCTCTTTCATGTACTTGCGCGCTTCGGCAGTCAGTTCGCGCGGTGTCTCGCCGCGTTCTGCCGCCAGAGCAGCAATTTCCGAGCGGAATCGCGGACTGGCGGCGATTGAATCGCCCACAAACCGGGGCACCTTGTAGCGCGTGCCCCTGACGCCGCGTTCCTCGACTTCAAGCGTCAGTGTGGCCTGCCGTGCAACCCAGCCGGCAAAGGCCTCGCCATGGTCTTCATCGGGCGCGCCGATCGCCTCGGCAAAGCGCGTTTTGAGCTGGCCGACCGTAGCTGGCTCACCGAGCAAGCATTGCGCCCGGCGCCGATCGCGCAGCAGGATCAACCGTGCACGCAAGGAACCGGGCATTCTGGGATCACCGAACAGCAGCGCGCGAAAGCCAAGCGGCTTGTCCTTGTCAAACTGGTTGATCCGCCAGGCGACCCGGACCGGGACCACCAGGCAATCCTCGCCCGCAGCGGCCAGCCGCTCTGCCAGCGGGCCCAGAACCAGCTTCTCATCGTCTTCCGACAAGGGCAGACTGAGATAGTCCTCGCGGCTTACTTCACCCCAAGTGCCATGAAGCCAATCGAGCAGATGACGCCGTTCAACCCCGTTGCGGGCATCGATAATAAACAGTTTCCGGCCCGTGTGGCGCAGCGGATCTGCGATCCTGGCGTGGGCGGGCAGGTCCATCGCTCAGCCTGCCTCGGCTTTCGTGGCCTTCTTGGGCTTGGCTTTGGACTTAGGTTTGGCTTTGGGCTTCTTGGGTGCTTCAGGCTCGTCTTCTTGCCCCAGAACAGCAAGGAACATCGCCCGCACTTCGGCTATGTGATCGTTCAGATTGCTGGCGGTCCAATCCGACGTATCGACTGGCGGCAGCACATCGACCCGGACCTTGGCCGCGCGCATCACGAATTCGTTTTTGGGCGCGACGTCACCGGCGTTGTGGATCACGATTGGAACGATCGGGACCCCGGCCTGCATGGCGAGATGGAACGCGCCCTTCTTGAACGGGCCAAGCTTGGGCGAAAGCGTCCGGGTTCCCTCTGGCGCGATGCAGATCGAGCGGCCGTCTTGGGTGATTGCTTCGACCAGCGGTTCCATCGCCTTGATCGCGTTGGCGGTATTCTTGCGGTCGATAAATACCGTGCCGGCCATTTCCATGACCTTGCCCAGCAGCGGAATATCGCGGATTTCCTGCTTGCCGATCCCGCCCATATCCTTGCGGATCAGCTTGGCCATGATCACCACATCGGCCTTTGACTGATGGTTGAAAATGAACACGCAGGGCCGCGCCGACCACAGGTTCTTTTCGCCGTAAATATCGAGATCGATCCCAACCATCGCCGCGGCAAAATCACCGAACAGCCCGGTTGAAAAGTTGATCGCCTCACGCTGAGAACCGGTCAGCGCCCAGATCGGCAGGCCCGCCATGAACGATCCGATCAGCGATGAGGTGGCGTAGATCGTACGGGTATAGTCCATCACCGATGGCGTGCCGCGACTGCCAAAATCCTGGACCAGCCAATTGCGATCCTTGGCGACAGCGCGCAATTTGGTGCTGGGGTTCAGAACGCGCGGTTCACCGACCCGCTCGAGCAGTTCGATATCGTCAAAGCTGTCCGAATAGAAAAAGCTGCGGTCCAGGTCGACGCCGTGGCTGGCGACAAGTTTTTCCGCGGCGAACACCTTGCCTTCGCCAAAGCACAGCGGACGGATAATTTCGCCAGTAAATTCGCCGCCTTCGATTTCGTATTCCGAGCACAGGATATGCGCGATATCCAGATCACGCGCAGTTGGTTCGATCTGATAGATCGTGGCCGACGAAATGATCGCCACAGTATGCCCTTTGGCCTGATGCGCCTGAATGATCGCGCGGGCTTCGGGATAGACCTTGCGGGCGATGTACTTTTCGTAGAGCTCCTCGCCAAATTCGCGGAAGCTCTCTTCGCTCATCCCCTTCATGAACTTAGCGGCAGAGGTCATCAGTCCGGAAAAGCTCATCCCGCCCATCGAGTACTGCGCCATGACATTGGCGGTCTCGATTATTTCTTCGACCCCCATTTCGCGGCGTTTGAACTTTTCCTGCAGCAGCGACATGGCCGAATAGCCGGCGATGATCGTTCCATCGAAATCGAACAGCGCGGCGATCTGCGGGCCGTCTTCGACAGCTTCGAGTTCTTCCAGGTAGCGATCGACCTTGCCCAAGTGCGCCTCGTCCCCTCTGCGACCCCACACCATTGTGGGGCAATTGCTTATAGCATCGATGGATAGCAGCCATTTGACCGCGCGCAACCAGCATACTTGCCACCGTCGCCCCGGTTGGGCACAAGCAGACTTGAATGACCGCCGCCCCTTCCGCCTCGCCCCCTGCCCCGCACATCAGACTGGCGCTGGGCGTGACCGGGCACCGCGCCGGACATCCCGGTTTTGCGAAGAATGAAGCCCGAATTTTCGGCGTTTTGGGGAGCATTCTCGATCACCTAGAGGCAGCGGTGGATCAAGCCCGCGATCCAGCTGGCCGCCTTCAGTTTGGATCCATCCGGCTCCACACGTTGCTGGCAGACGGGACAGACCGGATTGCAGCGCAAATGGCGCTGGCGCGGGGTTATCAATTGGTCGCGCCGCTGCCGTTTGGCCGCCGCCTAAATCGTACGATCAATTCACTGACCAACGACCCGGCCGATGCACGGCGGTTGCTGGCCGGAGAAGATGCGCTTGACCCGCAAATACAGGCCCACGCTGCCGCTATTCGGGACCTTTCAAACAAGGGGCGGGTATTCCAACTGGCCGATGCCGACGATCGGCTTGCCGCACTATTTCTGGCTAAGCTGGATTCGCCTGAAGATCAGTCGAAGGCCCAGCTGTTCGCGGCCGAATGCTCGCGCCGGGTGGCGCTGGCCGGGCGCATCCTGATCGAGCAATCCGACCTGTTAATCGCAGTGTGGGACGGCAAAAGCACGGCCAGCGTGGGCGGCACCGGGCATACCATCGCGACCGCACTCGAACTGGGCGTTCCGGTGGTTTGGATCGATCCGGCCAACCCTGAGAATTGGCAGCTCTATCTGGCGCCCGAAGGGTTGGTGGCACAACATCGCCAGGCCGATCTGTCCCGGCGTGTGGCCGCCTTAACCGCAGTGGCCCTTGCTGCGTTGCGGCCAGGAACCGAGCAGGGCCAATCGAGTTTTGCCGCACTGGACGCCGAACAGTGGCACCCGCGCAGCAACCGTCTCGCCCATGCTTACCGCCGGATTGAGGCGCTGTTCGGCGGTAGCGGCCTCCGAAAGGGGTTTCGCAGCCTGTCTCAGCGCTATGAAGATCCCAACGAAATCGCAGCTGGCAGCGCCGCTCAGTTCTTGAGTCACGCCGCCAACCTGCCAGGCGCCAGCAAGGCTTATGTTGATGAGGTAGCGAACAAGGTTTTGCGCCGGTTTGCCTGGTCTGACGGGATTTCGGCGCGGCTGTCCGACGCCTATCGCGGCGGAATGATCGTCAATTTCGTCCTGTCCAGCATGGCGATTTTTGCCGGGATTTCCTATCTGCCGATGGTCGGCATAGAGCAGAAATGGCTGTTTGCCGGGGCTGAACTGATGCTGCTGATGGGCGTGTTGACCATCACCGCGATCGGCCAGCGCCGCGACTTTCACACCCGCTGGTTCGCCACCCGCCGCTTGGCCGAATACCTGCGTCACGCGCCGCTGCTGCTGATCGTTGGGGCAGCGCGCCCGGCTGGGCGCTGGCCGAACGGCGCGGACAGCAACTGGCCCGAATTCTATGCCCGGCAGGCTCTGCGCGGAG
>VFKS01000029.1 GCA_009885425.1 Novosphingobium sp. | reverse complement strand
TGCGCCGGGCCGATGGGACAGAGACTCTGCTCGACTATTTCCCCAGCCACGCCGCCGATCAGGCGGCGGTCGAGCCGATCTATGAAGAGATGCCCGGGTGGGACGGGACTACGGCGGGCGCGCGCAGCTGGGCCGATTTGCCCGCCCAGGCGATCAAGTACATCCGCCGGATCGAAGAACTGATCGAAACCCCGGTGGCGCTGGTCAGCACCAGCCCGCAGCGTGACGATACGATTTTGGTGCGCGATCCGTTTGTGGATTGAGGGGATGAGGCGGCAGGTGATCCTGATTGCCCTCCTGCTCCTCACCGGCACCGCCACGCCCGCACCACCGCTTTCATTCCCCGAGGTTGATCACATCCTCGTGGCCAAGGCGGCGCGGACGATGACGCTCTATGGCGCCGACGGCTCGGTTCATGTGATCCGAGGCATCCAGCTGGGCGGGTCGCCGGTTGGGGCCAAGCAGTTTGAAGGGGACGAGAAGACGCCGGAGGGGCGGTTCCTGATCGACTACGGCAATCCCAATAGTGCCTTCAACCTCTCGCTCCACATCGACTATCCGCGCGCCGAGCACCGGGCCTTTGCGCAGGCACAGGGCCGCAGTGCGGGCGGGCTGATCATGATCCACGGCCAACCCAATGACTGGCCGGTGGGCCGCATTCCGGGCGACTGGACCGACGGCTGCATCGCGCTTGCCAATGACGAGATCGAGGCGCTGTGGGAAGCGGTGCCCGATGGCACGCCGATCGAGATCAGACCCTGATCTTGACATAGGCCTTGTTTGTTCTACTCCTGTTCATCCGAATCGGAGGGAATTACTATGGCAAGCGCAGCGACCCCAGCCAATTTCGCCTATGACTCCCCGGCCAATGAAGCCGCTGGGATGCCGCTGGCCTTGTCGCTCTTTGCCGACCGGGTGCACTTGCGCGATCAGATCCGTGATGATGCACTGGCGGCGGGGTTCCGGGTTGGCGAAGTGGCCGGGATTGATGCGCTGCTAAGCGGAGCGGCGCGGCCGCTGGGCGATGTGGTGGTGCTCGATTGCCCTGAGGTTGATGGCGCGGCGCTGGCCGCTTTGGCCCGGCTCGATATGCGCGCGGCCAATTCCGGGGCCACTCTGGTGGTTTCGACCAGTGTCGCCGCGCTAGACGATGTGTTCGGCTGCCTCGATCAATCGGGCGCGCAGATCCTGGTTGATCCCAGCCGGGCTGAGCGGGTGGTAGCGCTGGGCCGGGTGCTGGGGCAGGCCGCGCATTTGCGGGTGCGCGAACTGTCGGATGATGACCGGTTGGCGCTGCTCCGGCTGACCGAGCAAGTCAGTCAGATCGCCGCGCGGCTTGACCGGATGGCGCCGCCAGCGGATGGCGCTGGCGATGGCGACAGCGCGTTTCGGTTTGAAAGCCCGCGGACGGCCTTTGCCCCGGCGCTCGAAAGCGATGGCAGCGAACGGTTGGTCCGCGCGGCGCGACTGGCACTGCCCGATCCGCGGCTGGTCCGGCGGATCATTCGCCAACGGCAGTTGCGCGCGCGGTTCTTCGATGGGGATCTGTTTGGCGATCCGGCCTGGGATATGCTGCTCGATCTGACCGCGGCGCGGGCTGAACATACCCGGGTATCGGTGACCAGCCTGTGCATCGCCAGCGGAGTTCCGCCGACTACTGCGCTGCGCTGGATCGGCCAGATGATCGATGCCGCGTTGCTCGAACGGGTCGAGGATGAAACCGATCGTCGCCGCGCCTTCATCACCCTGACCGACAAGGCCAGTGATGCCATGGCGCGCTATTTCGCTGAACTGGGCACCAACGCCGCGCGGCTGGTTTAAGGCTTCCCAGCGCTGTCCGGATCAGCTAGGGGCGCAGGCCTTGGCCAAAGGCCGGGCGCTTAGCTCAGTTGGTAGAGCATCTCGTTTACACCGAGAGGGTCGGCGGTTCGAGCCCGTCAGCGCCCACCAG
>VFKS01000348.1 GCA_009885425.1 Novosphingobium sp. | reverse complement strand
CAGCATGAACAAGGTCGATGGCAAGGAACTGCTGGCTGTCAGCCCCGAAGCCGAAGCGCTCCACAAAAGCCTGCTGATCGTCGATCTGCATTCCGATACGCTGATGTGGAAGCGCGACCTGACCCAGCCAGCTGGCCGCGGGCATGAGGACTTGCCGCGATTGCAGGCCGGCAATGTCATGCTGCAGGTGTTCGCCTCGACCACCAAGTCACCCAAGGGCCAGAACTATGACAGCAACAGCGGCGATACCGACAATATCACCCTACTGACCATCGCGCAGTTGCAACCGCGCCGGACCTGGACCTCGCTGCTCGAACGCTCGCTGTTTCATGCCGAGAAACTCGATCGCGCTGTGGCGGCGGCGGACGGTCAGCTGCTGAAACTGACCGATGAGATGAGCTTCAACAAGCTGCTGATCGCCCACGCCCGCGCGCATGGCCCAGTCGGCGCGCTGCTTTCAGTCGAAGGCTTGCACAATCTGGAGGGCAAGCCGGAAAACCTCGACAAGCTCTACGCCGCCGGTTTCCGGATGGCCGGGTTTGCACATTTCTTTGACAATGAACTGGCCGGATCGCTTCACGGGGTCAAAAAGGGCGGGCTCACGCCGCTGGGCCGCAGCGTGATGGGGCGGATGGAAGAGCTTGGGATGATCGTCGACATCGCCCATTGCAGCCACCAATGCGTCGCCGAAATTCTCGCCACCGCGCGCCGTCCGGTCGTCTCCAGCCATGGCGGGGTGCAGGCCGTGTGCAAGGTCAACCGCAACCTTTCAGATGACGAAATCAAGGGCGTGGCGAAAACCGGCGGGGTGATCGGGATTGGCTATTGGGATGCGGCGGTCTGCGATACCTCGCCCCGCTCGATCGCCAAATCGATCCGCCACGTCCGCGATCTGGTCGGCATCGATTATGTTGGCCTCGGCAGCGACTATGACGGGGCCACCACCGTGCGGTTCGATACATCGCATCTGGTCCAGATCACTCAGGCGCTGCTGGACGAAGGCTTCACCGTCGACGAAATCCGCGCGGTGATGGGCGGCAATGCGCTGCGGCTGATTCGCGCCGGAATCCTGCCGATGAGCTTTGCCGGATGACCATTCCGCGGCTTGATGCGCGGGCCCCGGTTCCGGCAGGTTTGCGCGGGGGCGTGATCGCCCTCGGCAATTTTGACGGGTTTCACCT